>JAJTFE010000006.1 GCA_021298375.1 Blastopirellula sp.
CGAGTGCTGGTCGGTTCGATGGTTTTCTACACGCATGCCGTCTGGACGATTGACCTCGAACGGTTCTTTGGCAACGCCGCCTTACTGCCCCGGGACTATCGCAACTTGCTGGGTGATGGCAATTCAAGTTATGGACTCCCTTCGTTGCTCTGGAGTCATTTTGACTGGTTGCCGGCTGACTCCTGGTTACTCCCGGTACACCTCATCGGGTTGGCAATCATCGCGCTTTTCACCGTCGGTCTCTGGACGCGGTGGACGGGAATTCTGACTGCGCTGCTGGTGATCTCCTACGTCAACCGGACCACTGGAGCTCAGTATGGACTCGACCAAATCAACAGCTTCCTGACTCTCTATCTTGCCCTCGGCCCGAGCGGAGAGTTTCTTTCCGTCGACTCTTTTTTGGCCCGGCGGCAGGGCAGGGGAGTCGTCACCCGCTCGGTGCTGGCGAATATCGCAATCCGCCTGATTCAGGTGCACATGTGCATCGTCTACCTCTTTGCCGGGCTGGGTAAACTCCAGGGCGATACCTGGTGGAATGGCCAGGCGATTTGGGGAGCCGTGGGGAACTACGAGTACCAGACCCTCGACCTGACTTGGCTTGCCGCCCACATGGGTTGGGTGAATTTAATCACCTATGGAACCCTCTTCTGGGAGGTCAGCTATCCCTTTCTGATCTGGCCTCGACTGACCCGGCCGATTTGGCTCGCCATGGCGATTGCCGTCCACGCCGGAATTGGATTGGCGATGGGGATGATCACGTTTGGGCTGATCATGATTTTTGGCAATCTCGCTTTCCTGAACTCAGCGCTTATCCGTCGCTGGCTCACCCGACTGCTGCCGCCGTTTTCCGGCAGCGCCAAAATCGTTGACCACTCCGCAAACTGACAAGGCTCCCGGATTCGATATACTGAAGCGTTTGCACCCGGTCGAACCGGGACACAGGAAACGCCATCAGGAGTTTTGTCGAATGTCAGTCAGATTAGCTGTCGTGGGTGCGACCGGTGCAGTCGGTTCGCTGGTCCTCAAATTGCTCGCTGAACGTAATTTTCCGCTCAGCCATCTGAAACTTCTGGCTTCGAAAAACTCGGCGGGCAAGCAGATCTGGTTTCGCGGTCAATCTCTCCCCGTGGAATTGCTCGAACCGGGGGCCTTTCGCGAGATCGATATCGCCATCGCCAGCACGCCTGATGAGGTGGCCGCCGAGTTCGTGCCTTGGGCGGTCGAGCAGGGGACTGTGGTGGTGGACGAAAGTGGCTACCATCGGATGCGGGCCGATGTGCCGCTCGTTATTCCTGAAGTCAATCCGCATGCCATCTCAAGACACCGCGGGCTGATTGCCAGTCCCAACTGTTCGACGACACAAATGGTCGTCGCCCTCAAACCGCTGCATGATGCCGCCCGCCTGCGCCGGGTTGTCGTGGCGACCTATCAAGCAACCAGCGGAGCAGGGGTGGCGGGACAGGCCGATCTGGTCGAAGGAACCAAGGCGGTACTGCAGCAGACCGCCTATCGCAACCAGACTTTCAAGCATCCGATTGCATTCAATCTGATTCCCCAAATCGGTTCGCCCAAAACCGAGGGCTACACCTCAGAAGAAATGAAGATGGTGCTGGAGACGCACAAGATTCTCGAGGACGATTCCATTCGAATCAGCGCGACCTGCATTCGCGTGCCGGTCGAGAACTGCCACAGCGAAGCGATTTGGGTCGAGACCGAACGCCCCCTCACCGTCGACGAAGCGAGAGAACTCTGGCGACGCGCGCCTGGAATTGAGGTCGTTGATGACCTCGGGGCAGGGGAGTATCCAATGCCCCATGCCTGCAGCGGACGGGACGAGGTTTTTCTGGGACGCATTCGCCGCGACCTCAGCTGCGATAACGGTTTGACATTTTGGTGCGTAAGCGACAACCTCCGCAAAGGTGCGGCAACCAATGCCGTACAGATCGCGGAACTGCTCGCAAAACAGCTGGCTGCTGCGACTTCCTGAAACCATGCGATTCCTCAAACTCACGATTGCCTACGACGGAACCGAATTCGTGGGCTGGCAGGTCCAGCCCAACGGCCGGAGCGTGCAGGCTGAGTTGGAAACGGCTTGGAAAGCGATTACGGGGGAGACCTTGCGGGTCACGGCTTGTGGGCGAACGGACTCGGGCGTGCACGCAGCGGGTCAGGTCTGCAGCCTGACAACCGCTTCGAAACTTGAGCCGGCCGTGATCCAGCGGGCATTGAATGCCGTTCTCCCCCGCGATCTCTGCCTGCTGGAATTGTCCGAGCGGCCTGAGGAATTCCACGCCATCCGCGATTGCCTGGAGAAGACCTACCGTTATCAGATTCAGGCAGGGCGGTTGCTGGATGTGTTTCAAAGGCGTTACGCCTGGCATGTCCCGGTCCGACTCGACGTCCCCGCAATGCAGCAAGCAGCCGCCACGCTGGTTGGGCGTCAGGACTTTGCCGCGTTTCAGGCGTCCGGTTCCGAGCGTTACAGCACGATTCGCACGATCTCGCGGGCTGAGGTGCAGAGCTTCGATGAGGGGCTTTTTCAACGCGTCTGGATCGAAGTCACCGCGGATGGTTTTCTTTACAACATGGTTCGCTGCATCGCCGGCTCTTTGGTGCTTGTCGGACAGGGAAAACGACCACCTCCATGGCTCGGTGAAGCAATCCGCTCGCGCGACCGGGCGCAAACCGGACCGACAGCTCCCGCTCACGGCCTGACCATGCTTTCGGCTGTCCATCGCCAACCAGGGCAAAAGACCAGCGGAAGTGGAGCAGGGGACGACGCCCCCGGCGATGAGGAGTGAGCGAGCTCCGATCAGTGGTTCGTTTCGAGAACCCCGCGAGTTGCCGCCAATTGCTGCAAAACCGGCGGATTTTGACTAGACTTGAACGTCGGAATCAATCGAACAGTCTGAGTTATCGCAAGGCAAGGGAAGCAACCCCGTGGCATCTGGTCGAGATTTTATTGGACCCTATCAGCTCGTGCGACTGATCCGCTCCGGACAGACAACCCAGGTCTGGGAAGCGATCAGGGAAGGCCAGGAGGAACGCATTGCGCTGAAAGTGCTTCACAAGGAATACGCCGAGGACAAGGACGAAATCGAGCAACTTAAGCACGAGGTGATGGTCGCCAAGAATCTGGCTCATCCGAACGTGATCAGGATTTTCGGCTTTAATGGCGAATACGGCCGGCCCTTGATTGCCATGGAGCTGTTTAACGGGCGGAACATGAAACTGGTTCTCCGGGATTCACCGGAATTGATCGACCAGTGCATCGGCAGCATCATTCACGACTGCGCCAAAGGATTTCAGCACCTGCACGAAAAGGGCTTGGTCCACTGCGATGTGAAGCCGGATAACTTCCTGCTGGACGACCAGCACAACGTCAAGCTGATTGACTTTTCGATCGCTCAAAAGCAGGCCAAGGGATTCAGCCTGTTCCAGAAGAAGCCAAAAACAATTCGCGGAACCCGCAGCTACATGGCGCCCGAACAAATCAGACGGCGTCCGGCCGACGCCCGGGCTGACATCTATTCCTTTGGCTGTGTGCTGTTTGAGCTGATCGCCCATCGCCCGCCATTTTCCGCCCCTAACCCGGATGAGCTTCTGAGCAAGCATCTCCGGACAACGCCGCCCTTTCTGCAATCCACTAACAACCGGGTTACCGTCGAGTTTTCCAATCTGGTCCAGAAGATGATGGCCAAGGACCCCGCCAAAAGGCCCGCCTCAGTCAGGGACTTTTTGGTAGAATTCGAAAAGCTTTCGGTCTTCAAGGCGGGGGCGCTTCGCAAGCCAGGCAACGCCTGAACGACGTCAGCCGAGAAGGGACCTCAGCCGAGAAGGGACCTCAGCCGAGCGGGGATCTCAGCCGAGCGGGGATCTCAGCCGTGGGCAGGTGCAGGCAAAGTCGCCGCCTTGCCAGCCCCTGACAACCGATGTCCAGCAACTCGAGCAGGGTTCTGGTCACAGACTTTCGGCCACAGACTTGATCACTTGATCAAGCTGAATAGGCCTTGCCGCTGGCGGCCAACACTCACTCACCGCGTTTCCAACTGGATGACCAAGACCCATGGACTATCTGGCGTTTGAACAACCAATTGCCGACCTTGAAGCCGAAATCAAGAAGCTGGAGCAGGAAGATCCGCCTTCTGCAGCAACGGCTGAACAGATCCGGCTATTGCGACAGGAACTGAACCAGACGGTACGGCAGATCTTCGAAAACCTGACTCCCTGGCAAATTGTCCAGGTTTCACGACACAAGGATCGCCCCCACACGGTGGACTACCTTTCGCTGGTGTTCGATGAGTTTGTCGAACTGCATGGCGACCGCAAGTTCGGCGACGACCGGGCTATCCGCACCGGGTTTGCCCGGATGGATAACCTGAAACTGATGGTGATCGGCCACCAGAAAGGCCGCAATCTCAAAGAGCGCTCAGAGAATTACTTTGGCTGCGCCCATCCTGAAGGTTACCGCAAGGCGATGAGCAAAATGCGGATGGCCGAGAAGTACGGGCTCCCAGTCGTCTGCTTTATCGACACCCCCGGGGCTTATCCTGGAATCGGCGCCGAGGAACGCGGCCAGGCCCAAGTCATTGCCGAGAACATGCTCGAGATGTCCCGCCTCCGCACGCCAATCGTCTGCGTTGTAATTGGCGAGGGTGGCAGCGGCGGAGCCCTGGGAATCGGAGTCGGCGACCGGGTCGCAATGCTGCAGTATTCCTACTATTCGGTGATCAGCCCCGAGGGTTGTGCTGGCATTCTCTGGAAGAGCCACGAGTTTGCCGAACGAGCCGCCGGGGCGCTCAAATTTACCTCCAAACACTTGCTCGGCTTTGGAGTCGTCGATGACGTGATTGAGGAACCGGCGGGCGGCGCCCACCGGGACCACCACCACATGGCCGCCAGCATCCGGAACTACCTCAAGCGAAACCTTCGGGAACTGATCGCCCAGCCCGTCGACCGGCTGCTGCAAAACCGCTACGAGAAATTTCGGCGGATGGGTCAGTTCCTCGAACCGGTCGAGACGATTGCCTGAGGCGGTGGCCGCGATTACCTGAGGCGGTGGCCGCGATTACCTGAGGCGGTGGCCGCGATTACCTGAGGCGGTGGCCGCGATTACCTGAGGCGGTGGCCGAGGCAAGCAACGGATGCCAGTTCGCTCAGCAGCTGCCTTGTCGCTTGAGGCACCCGTTTGTGGCACCCGCACGTCGCACTCACTGTCGAAATCACTTGCGGTGCAGGTGTCTTGAGTCAGCCGGAAAGGGCCGTTTTCAGGGATCTCCCCAACGTCCGATAATGTTTCTTATGTTCGGTTAGGCCCCTGCATTTTGCAGGCATTCCGCAGTTCCGGACCATCCGCAGCCGCACTGCACTCTCGCGCTCGCGGACCGCCAGATAAGCCTCCGCCGGACAGCGGCGACCAACAGCCAAACTCAGGCCGGCATCCCGCCCGCCAAGCACCTGCCCGTCGGCCACTCCTAGCGCGGCTGGTTGCTCCCCCCGGAACCCTGCTCAGCGCTCCTCCGCGGCAAGCCAAACGCACCCCGAATCTCCTCCGGGTTCCGCGGCAAGTTCCAGTCCCAGAGACCGCCCCCGCCCTGCCCGCCAGCCCCCCCGGTTCCTGGTCCGGCAGCCGGCGGTTGGCCGGCTGACGCCCCCCAGGGATTCCAGCCGCCTCCATTCTGGCCGGCGATGGCTCCCCCCCCCGATTCCGTCGATACCGGTACCGTGGGCGGTTGACTCACTTTCTGGTTGAACTGGTTCAGCAGCGGGTCGAGCACCTCGTGCAACTCTTTCGGGACGACCGCGGAAAGCTGATTGATCGAACGGGCCAAAAAGTTCCCGCTCTTGCTGGTCACAACGGCCGACCGGACCCGCTCATCGGCAACCGTTACCGCAAACATGGTAATCACCATGCAAAGCAACGCTCCTTTGATTGCTCCCAACAAGGCCCCAGCCTGGCGGTCGAACTCTTTGAGATGAAACCGCTCAATCGTCCTCCGGATGTACCCAAAGGCAATCCAAATGGCAAAACTGGTCCCGAGATAGAGCAACAACATCGCGCCGAACATGTTCCAGGGAGCAGGAGCCTGAATCAAATCCGCAACCTGACCGCGAAACTGCATCGCGACAACGTAGCTGATGAAGATCGCGGCCAGCGACGCGATCTGCCAAGCTAACCCCTTCCAAAGACCAAACAGGATCGCGCCCGCGAAGACAACAAACATCAAAATGTCATAGAAGGACATGCAATCCGTTCCCTTTCCGGCAAAACCTCCGCGACGCCTCTGGGCAAATCGGCCCGGCGCAGTCAACCTCGCGGCGTGCCTTGTGTTCATAGCCGAATTGCCAGCCCCAACTCAAGGGGAACTTGTCCAAGGGGAACTTGTCCAAGGGGAACTTGCCGAAGGGGAACCGGCTGGGCGAACTCGCCGGAGCAGGGGGGCAGCTAGCAGTTCGGCTGCTAGCTGCCCTGCTGCTGGCGGTGGGCGGAGTGGACTGGTGCCGGAAGCAGTGATCACCTATTACCTTCACGCTGGGGCGGCTCTCGCTCCCGCGAAAAGGTCCTTCAGCAGCCACTCTCACTCCTCACGCGTCCGCAGCTCCGCGCACCCCTCCAGCCCTCATGGCAGATTTCCGGACTCACATCGCAACCAGCACCGCGCTTGGTGTCGCCTACGGCGCCGGAGCCTGGGCTGTGTTTGAAGTCCCGGGGCCGCATTGTCTCGTCGCCGGAACTCTTTGCAGCATTGGCGGAATGCTGCCCGATCTCGACAGCGATTCGGGCGTCCCCCAGCGCGAAATGCTCTGCTTTGTGTCCGTCCTGATTCCGATGCTGATGTTGCCTCGCTGCCTGCAACTGGGCTGGTCACCCGAGATGATGGTTTTCCTCGCCGGACTGTGCTACGTGGTCATTCGCTTCGGGATCGGCAATCTCTTTCGTCGCTTCACCAAGCATCGGGGGATGTGGCACAGCATTCCCGCAGCCATCATCGCCGGACTGTTCACCTACCTCATCGGGCTCTCACCGGAGTTCGGCATCCGGACTTTTAAAGCCTGGGCCGTAGTCTTAGGCTTTCTCTCCCACCTGGTCCTCGACGAAATCTACTCCGTCGATCTCAATGGTCGAAAAATCAAGGTCAAGAAGTCTTTCGGCTCAGCACTCAAATGGACTGGCAAACGCTGGACGGCCAATCTGTTTACCTGGGGAACACTCACTGCACTCGTCGCTCTGACCATCGGCGACCATCGGCTGATGCAGCCCTTCAATCAAGAGTCAGTAAACTATCGACTGGCCACCTGGAATTGGACCGGCTCTCCGCCCGCGCAACTCCCGCGTCAAGCTCGTTGAAACAATTTCGGAATCGCCAGACAAGGTTCCGGAGAGCTTCCCCGCAACAGAGGTCAACCTTCCGGTTTATCGCTGGCGGCTGTCGATCACAATCGTCACCGGCCCCTCGTTTTCCAAAGTGACGACCATCTCCGCGCGAAAGCGCCCGGTGGCGACTGCGATGCCCCTGGCCCGAGCGAGCTCAACAAATTGAAGATAAAACTGCTCTGCCAGTTCCGGCGGAGCGGCATCGATAAAACTTGGACGCCGCCCCTTGCGCGTATCGGCCAATAAAGTGAATTGGCTGACAACCAAAAGCTCTCCCTGCACATCTTCCAGCGACAGGTTCATCTTGCCAGCTTCGTCCTCGAAGATTCGCAAGCCAATAATCTTCTCAACCAAGTAACTCAAGTCCTCAGCGACATCACCCTGGGCGACTCCCAGCAGCACTACCAAGCCACGCCCGATCGCCCCAACCTGTTCGCCGGCGACCGTGACTGCTCCCTTACGACAACGCTGGATGACCGCTCGCATCCTCTCCCCTCCCATCCGAAACCCACGGAACGCTCGAGCCCCCCTGCCCTCTGACTCCCCTGCCCTCTTCCCCCCCCCCTACTCTGCCAGTCAGTTCGGGTCACTTCAGTTCGGGTCACTACTGCAACCAAGCGATGCGCTGATCAAGCGGCCCGCTGCCGGGAACTCGGATTCGAAACGCCCTCCGGCTCAAGCAGTAATTGCCGCAGGCACTCCGCCGTCGTTGAGGCAGCGCCGCGATGGCTGGCGACCAGTTGGGCTGCCCGCGTTCCCCGTTCGCGAGCCCATTCCGGCTCGCACAGTGCCCGACTCGTCAGGGAGACCAAATCGGCCTCACAGGAGATGACCGTAGCCGCGTCGCTGCCTGACAGCAGTTCGACGACATCCTTGAAATTTTGTGTATTGGGGCCAAAGCAAACAACACTGCCGCAGGCTGCAGGCTCGATCATATTCTGACCGCCGCGGGAACCGAGGCTACCGCCGACATACGCTACCGAGGCGAGCGTCCACCAGGCCGCGAGTTCGCCAATCACGTCGACCACCATCACGTCAACAGAGGCGTCTCCCCCGCGGTGAGTGCGACCGCTCCTGAAGCGATAACTCCATGGCGAAGCCCGCAGCGCGGCTTCCAGAATCGAGACCTTTTCCGGATGCCGAGGAACGAGTACCAACTTCAAGTCGGGAAACTCGACCCGCAACTTCCCGAAGGCCGCCAGCAGCATCAGCTCTTCCTCAGGCTGCGTGCTTCCTCCAACCAGTAGCGGTTGTCCGGGGAGCAGCTGAAGTTGAGTCGCGAACCCGACAGCCTGCGCTCGTCCTCGCTCGGGGTCCACGTTATCAAACTTGACATTGCCCGTGACCTTGACCCGATCCGCAGGAGTCCCCAAGGCGATAAATCGCTCGGCATATTCGACCGATTGGGCCAGGACCAAATCCAAGCGGCCAAAGATTCCCGATACTATCGGTCGCCACCGCCGGTAACCCGCAAAGCTCTTGGCACTCAAGCGTCCGTTGACCACCACGAGGGGAACCCGAGCCTGCTTGGCCAGCCTGGTCCAGTTGGGCCAGAGCTCCAGTTCGGCGAGCACAATCAGTTTGGGCTGGAGATTCTCCAGCGTGCGCCGGATCGCCCAGGAAAAATCAAACGGGCAGAAGAAGACCAGGTGCTGGGGGTACTTTTGACGGGCGAGCTCAAAGCCGGTTTCGGTGGTGGTCGAGATGGCGAACTCAAACTCTCCGCGCCGGGTCAATTCGGCCATGATCGGCGCGAGCAGGTTTACTTCCCCCACGCTCACGGCATGCAGCCAGACACGAGGCGCCTGCGCTGCGGGAACTGTCCCGAGTCCGCACCATTTCTGGACCCAACCGCGGCGGTTTTTCCCCCAGCGGAGGCGCCGCCAGAGCAGCCAGGGCGAGGCTGCGGTCCAGGCGATCAGATAGAGACAATTCAGAGCCCAAGCCATGGAAGTCCTTTTCCCTTGGGGGACGGTTCCCTGCACGACGAAACGTGCCGCCCCGGCCAGACCAGTGAGGCCTTTCAAGCACCTCGCATACAGCAAGACTTGTACTTTTTCCCGCTGCCGCAGGGACAGGGATCATTCCTTCCGACCTTCTCTCCGCGGTTGCGAATGGTCTCCGTGACCGCTGGGGCGCTACCGGACTGGTTAATCGCCTCCTGCTGCGTCTCGGCAAAGTCACCCACGGCTTGTACCTCCGGAGCAGCCGCATGGATCGCCTTGGTCTCCACAAAGGTCTCGCGCACGGCTCCTTCGTTGATCAATTCCATTCGGAAGACCAAGTCGGTGACCCGTTCGTTAATCGACTGCCAGAGGGACTCGAACATCCGCATCCCTTCGCGCTTGTATTCAACCTTGGGGTCCAGCGCTGCCATGCCGCGATGCCCAACGGCACTGCGGAGGTAATCCATCGCCAACAGGTGGTCCTTCCAAGCGGAATCGACGACATCCAGCAGCACCATTCGCTCCATCCGCCGAATTTCGGGGTGGTAATGGTCCTCGACCAGAGCTTCCAGTTGCTCCCGAAGTTCGCTCGCCTCCAGATTCTCGACCCGTTCCAGTGGCAGGTCGGTCCGGAGAGTGTCCCGGAACCAGCCGCGCAAATCACCGGCGGCGCCGTTGCCCCCCTTTAATGGGACCTCACCGCTGCGAGCCAGGCTGTCCAGTTTATCGCCGAGCGTAACCAACGTATCCTGCGCCGCGGCCTGCTTGCGACGACTGGTTTCCACCAGCAACTGCCGAATTTCGTCCCGCTGGATTTGATTGAAGTGTTCGACTGAAAAATCAGCGTCAAAGCGCTGGCTGGCCCAACGCGCCAACCCTTCCCGATCGAGTTTCGGGCTGGACGGCGTCGAGAGATCAAACCGGTAAAACCCGGCCATTACCGGAAACTCGGCTTCTTTTTCGTCATATCGGCGAAGGGCCGCTTCGGTCACGATACGGCGAACCTCCTCGCCGGACATCTCTGGCGAGAAATCCGAGGGAGCAAGTTCCAGGGCAAACTTGGACCGAGCCCAAGCCAAGGCGGTGCGAATTCCGAAATCGGGCTGAAGCATGACGGCAGCTTCGTCGAGTTGGACCTTGCGAATTGCTTCGCGAGCCTTCTCCAACAGATACTCGTCCACGCGGTCGCGACCGACCTTTTTGAGTTCGGAGTCGCGGACTCCGATTTGCCAGCGGAGATTGGCAAAATTGGCCAACGCGCCCCAATTCCACTCCGCCTGGTCCTCCGTTAACGGCAGGTTTTCCTCAACCTTGCCCAGGATCTCCGTCTCGGCAGCACCGAACGCATCCTCATGGGCAATCTTGTCGGCTTCATCAAAATTGAGCCTGCGGAAGCTTCTCGGCTCCAACTCACAGCCAAGTTTGCTGCCGGCAAAGGAAGCGAACGATTCGCAGCCAAAGTCGGGACTGAGAAAACTCTTCAGATTGCTGTCGACCTGGTCGCGCACCATGTCGAGAATGATCTCCCGGCAGCTCGCGCCATCGAGAATCTTCTGTCGGAAGCCGTAAATCCGCTTCCGCTGCTCGTCCATCACCTCATCGTACTCGAGCAGGTTCTTGCGGATTTCGAAATTGAATTCCTCGCGCTTCTTCTGGGCGCCATCGATCCGCCGCGAGACCATCCGGCTCTCGATCGGCACATCATCCTTGAAGCCACCCATCTCCATGATTCGCCGCATCACGGGACCGGCGAATACGCGAATCAGGTCGTCATCGAAGGAGAGGTAAAAGCGGCTGCTGCCCGGGTCGCCTTGCCGACCGCATCGTCCGCGCAGCTGCAGGTCAATTCGCCGCGACTCATGCCGCTCAGTGCCAATCACATGCAGCCCGCCGAGTTGCTTGACCAACTCCCCTTCCGGCTTCATCTGGTGCTTTTGCTCAATCTGCTGAACGAGGCCGGTCCATTCCTCATGCGGCACATCGAGCCGCGTTTCATACTTGTCCTGCAGCATGGCCCATGCCATCGTCTCGGGATTGCCGCCCAGAATGATGTCGGTACCGCGGCCAGCCATGTTTGTCGCAATCGTAACCGCCCCGCGACGTCCAGCCTGGGCGATGATCTCCGCTTCCCGCTTATGGTTTTTCGCGTTCAAAACCTGATGCTCAATGCCTCTCCGCTCAAGCATCGACGAAAGCAACTCGCTCTTCTCGATCGAGACGGTACCGACCAGAATCGGCCGACCGCGGCGCTGGACCAACTCCAGCTTGTTCCGCTCGAATTCCTGAATGGCTCCATCCTCGGACAACGCGAGCACCACCTTGCTGTCCGATTCACTTTTGATCGTTCCAGTGTAAATCTCGCCAGTTTTCAGGCGGACCAGATCCCACTTGTTGTAGGCCTCGACTTCGTCGGCCACCGCCCGCCACTTGAACTTCTCTGTGGCGTAAATCACGTCCGGGTGCTGAATCCGCTGCATGCTGCGGTTGGTCGGAATCGCAACCACCTCAAGGTTGTAGATCTTGGCAAACTCATTGGCCTCGGTCATCGCCGTACCGGTCATACCGCAGATCTTGTCGTACAGCTTGAAATAATTCTGCAAAGTAATCGTGGCAAGCGTCTGGGTTTCTTCCTTGATCCGCACCCCTTCCTTGGCCTCGACAGCCTGATGTAACCCGTCGCTCCACTGACGTCCTTCCATCAAGCGGCCCGTAAACTCGTCAACGATGACAATCTTGCCTTCCTTAATTACATAATTCACGTCGAGTTTGTAGAGATGATGCGCCTTCAACGCATTGTCGATCATGTGCGGCCAATCCATGTTGCCGAGCGTGTAAAAGCTTTCCACGCCAGCCAGCTTTTCGGCTTGCCGTACCCCCTCGTCCGTCAGGGTGACGTTGTGGTCCTTTTCATTGACCACATAATGTGTGTCCTTGACCAACTGCCGGGCAATCCGATCGGAATCGGCGTAACGCGCAATGTCAGCGTGCGCCGGCCCTGAAATAATCAATGGCGTCCGGGCTTCGTCGATCAGAATGTTGTCGACCTCGTCGATGATCGCAAAGTGCAGGCGACGCTGTGCCTGCTGAAAATTCTTGGGAAAGCGATCATCGCCGCGCGAGGCCGGCCGCATATTGTCGCGGAGATAATCGAAACCAAACTCGTTGTTGGTTCCGTAGGTGATGTCACAGGCATAGGCATCCTGACGGCGCCGGTTGCCTTCTGACCCCTGCATGTCTGACTGGATCGCGCCAACGGTCAGCCCCAGCCCCATGTAAAGCGGCGCCATCCATTCCATGTCGCGGCGGGCGAGGTAGTCGTTGACCGTGATCACATGGACCCCCTTGCCGGTCAGCGCATTCAGGTACGCCGGCAGGGTTGCAACCAATGTCTTGCCTTCACCCGTGACCATTTCAGCCACGGCTCCGCTGTGCAGCACCATCCCGCCAATCAACTGCGTGTCGTAGTGCCGCATCCCCAGATACCGCCGTCCAGCCTCGCGGCAGACGGCAAAAGCCTCGATCAGAATCTCATCCAGTGATTCGCCGTTGGCCAATCGCTCGCGGAAACGGGCCGTTTCGCCGCGCAATTGCTCGTCTGAAAACTGCTGGTATTTCGGTTCCAGCGAATTGACGGCATCGATTTTCGGCTGCAACCGCTTAATAAAACGGGCATTGGCAGAACCAAACAAGCCGGTGATCAAACGGTTGACGCCTACCGCCAAACCGCCGAAAAAAAGCGAAATGAAGTCCCAAATTCGCTCGAGAATTTTGTCCATGTCGATCGAGGTCCACGATGTCGGGGATAAAACGTGCCAAACTGGCAGTCAGGTCACGGCGATTACCGGTCGGCGATTCGACGGCACCCAAAAGCGCAAATCCCCGTGGATTAACAAGTTATAGTTACCGTTTGGACGGGTCAATCGCGTTTACTCAACGGTCCCGCCCAGCCAGCGGTCCGCCAAGTCGTCCGGCAGCCAGCCCCAACCCGCTATTGTAGGCAAGTCGCGCGCCCAAAGGGCTCGACCTCGGGGGTTGAACAGGCTCCGATTGCTCGAGACTGGCAATTTCATCTTTTCCGAGCAACTGACCGGGCAACGGGTCCTGCCATCATCGCGGAAGCGGCCCAAAATCGCGGTCTGGCCCCCTGCCAGCGTTGCCTTCACGGCCGTTTGCCAGTTCCCAATCCAGCCAGCCCGAGACTTGCCGAGGGAGAGTTCTGCCCCCGACACAGGTCGCATTGGCGGGCTACAATCGACAGCCCCCCGCGAGCCGCTCCGAAAGCAGCCGCAGGCTCGAAGGCTTCCCTTTTGTCCGAATTTTCTGTTCCTTTGTTTTCCGTCCCGACATTGCCCGTGCCCAAACAAGTCCACACTCGAAACATCACCGGAGAACTCATTCTCCTGGGCACTGGCACCAGCGTCGGCGTGCCGGCCATCGGCTGTGGCTGTCCCGTTTGCATCGGTCGCGACCCAAAAAACCAGCGCACTCGCGCCAGTGCCATACTCGGACTTCCTGCTGGCAACCTGTTGCTTGATACCGCCCCAGACCTGCGGCAACAACTACTCCGCGAAGGCATCGGAATCGTTCACGCAGTGGTCTACACGCATGAACACTCCGACCACGTAATGGGATTCGACGACCTGAGGCTTTTTCAGTTTTACCTCGGTCATCCCGTCCCCATCTACTGCCGCCCCGATGTGCGACGGCGGATTGAAACAGCCTTTGACTATGCGTTCTCGGGAATTGAGCCAACTCACGCTGGAGCCGCCCCTGCGGTGGACATCCAGGAAATCGGCCTGGATCCGTTCGACGTGCTGGGTGAGACGTTAATTCCGATTCCACTCAAACACGGTCCCCGATTCGATGTGCTCGGTTTTCGTATCGGTCGCGTGGCCTACTGCACGGATGTCAGCGAGATCCCTGAGTCGAGCTGGCCGCTGCTGGAGAATCTGGATGTGCTTGTCATCGATGCCCTCCGCCCCCTGCCCCATCCAACCCATTTGAGTATCGATCAGGCAGTTGCCATCGCCCAGCGACTCCGTCCCAAACAAACCTACTTCACCCACTGCTCCTGTCACATTGATTATGCAGCAGTCAACGCTTCATTGCCTGAGGGGATCGAAGTTGGTTACGACGGGTTGCGAATCCCCTTGAGTTAACGGATTCGGGCTCGCAAAAAAAAGGCCGGACCCGCTATCGCGAATCCGGCCTGTGAACTTGATTGATGAATAACCGGAACCCCTTGGCCTCAGCCTTAAACTCCCGGCAACTCGGCTCCATCCACCGTCCAAGTAGACACCGTCCAAGTAGACACCGTCCAATTAGCCTTTACCCAAGGCGCGGGCATAATCCTGAGTGATCTCCAGCACCTCTTCGAGGTAGGGAGTCATCTCGATCCCGTCTGATTTGCTGACCGCCGACTCGAGTTGCTTTTCGTCCTCCTTTTCGGCGTCGTATTCCTCGCGTTGCTTGCGGAACTTCTCTTCATTCAGCTCCACGCTCTTGGCGTTCTTGAAGTCGACATAGCGGGCGATATTCCGCAGGTCCCGGGCAAAGTCTTCCGACTTCTCGATCCGTTCCCGGGACTTGCCTGCCAAATCGGCGACCATCTCGGCGTTGACCATTCCCATTGGCTTGAATGCAGAAGCGGAGACCCGGTCAAACTCCACCGGATAATCCAAGTCGGTCTCGCTCACGTCCATTTTGTCCGTGACTGAGGGCAGAATGATGTCAGAGAGCACACCACGCTTTTGGGTGCTGTCGCCGGAGGGGCGATAAAACTGCTGCATGGTGATTTTGAGCGCCCCGAAATACTGGGGAGCTTCCTGGCCGCGGAAAACAAGTTGGTTCAAATCGAGCAGGCTTTGGACGGTTCCCTTGCCGTGTGTGGTCGTGTCACCCACCACCAAGCCCCGGCCGTAATCCTGCACCGCGCCTGCCAGAATCTCGCTCGCGCTAGCGCTGAACTTGCTGGTCAACACCACCAAGGGCTTGTCCCAACTCAAACCGCGGCGTTCGTCATTGTGCTGTTGAACCTGACCTTGCGGATCCTTGACCTGCACGACCGGACCGTAGTCGATGAACAAGCCGGTGCAGTTAATTGCCTCACGCAAACTGCCGCCGCCATTGCGACGCAAGTCGAGCACGACGGCATCCACCGACTGACCGCGAAAATCCTGGAGGATTTTGTCGATGTCGGTCGTGGTGCTGCGTCCCTTGCTGCCATTGCCAGAGTCCATGTCCGAGTAAAAGCTCGGCAAGTTGATGACTCCAATTTTGAAGGCCGTTCCATCGCCCTTTCGCCCTCGCTCAAAGACCTCCCCTTGAGCAGCCTGGTCATCGAGGTTGACTTTTTCCCGCTGGATGCGGACTTCCTTGGATTCATTCCCGGAAATGACCGAGAGCCGAACCATCGTGTTCGGTTTCCCCCGGATCATCTTGACTACATCATCAAGCTTCATGCCGGTCGCATCGACAAACTCGCCGTCTTCTCCTTGGGCGACCGCAACAATCTTGTCTTCTACCTTCAGTTGGCCCTGCTTGTCCGCAGGCCCCTTGGGCACAATGCTCTTGATGACCGTGTAACCTTCATCATCAGCCGAAAGCGTGGCCCCGATCCCTTCCAGCTCCAGGGTCATCTGGATCATGAAGCTCTTGAAGGTATCTTTCGACATGTAAGTCGTATGCGGGTCGAAGCTGGTCGTTACCGAGGTGACGAACATCTCGACCACATCGCTGCTGTCAAGCTGATTCATGCGGTTGGCGAAGCTGCGATAACGCCGGCGGAGCTTGTCCTTGGGGTCATCCTTCAGCGTCTCATCTCCCTTGAGCACCAGCAGGTTGTATTTAATCCGTTTGCGCCAGCGGTCCTTGAGTTCAGCCTCGTCAGCCGCAAAATCCTGGGCATCGGAATCGGTCAGCAGGGTTTCATCGACAGTGAAATCCAGCGGCTGGTCGACCCAGTACAGGGCGATGTTGACCCCTTCTTCGACGCGCTGCAGAAAGCGTTTGAAAATCTCGAACCCGGCACTGAAGTCCCCCTCCTTGAATTGATCGTCCAGCTTTGACTTCCACTGCTGAAAGCTGTCGATGTCGGATTTGAGGAAATAACTTTTCGCCGGGTCGAGCGACTTGATAAACATGTCCAGGGCTCGACCGGAAATCTTGTCGTCAATCGGCATCTGCAACAGATGCTCCCGCTGCATCAATTCGGCAACCCAGCGGGCACTTTGACGATCGTTCTTGGGAACTTCACCCAACTGCTTGCCGTCGGCGGGCGCCGGGGCCGCAGTCTGGGCCCAGAGCCCCGAGAGTCCGAGCCCGCTTACGACCAGCATACTCAGGCACTTGGTCAACATCGTGCGCACCGGTCCAGTTATGTTTATCTGCAGCGATTTCATGGATCTTTCCTGATTGAAAAAGGAGACAACCCCGCCGGGTTGCCGCCGGAAACTGTCAGCCGAATCCTAAACGGTGGAAATTCACGGGGCAAGATCGATTCACCACCCCCCCCCAGCCCGCTTCAGCCCGCTTCAGCCCGCGGCTGGCCAGTTCCGAGCAGGTTTCAGGCTCGATTTTCCCCAGCTCACGCGCGGCCTCCCGCAAGGTCAGCAGCCATCCATAAACACTGTCGACGCCGTTCAGGTTTCACCCCAAAACAAAGCCTCACCGGAAAAATTCAGGAAACTCGCCACCCACTCCTTTTGGTCGACGCTGGTATCGAATCGGGGTATACTGCCGAGGTCGGGGTGTGGAATTTGATTTATTCTGGTTTTCGGGAACGTTTTTGCGGTGAATGCTTTTTTGCTGATGAGTTCCGCGGCGGCAGCGACCACGGCCCATTTTGAGCTCTCCGACCAGTCAGAAAACCTCCTCGGACGGGATTGGAACTGCCAAATCGTCCTGAATGACCCTCAATGCTCGCGCATCCATGCCTCGATCTACAAAAATGGGGAAGGCTGGTGGATTGCCGACCGCAAAAGCAGCAACGGAACCTTTGTCAACAATCAGCTGATTGACACGGCCCAATTGATCGACGGCTGCGAGATTCGAATCGGCACCTTTTTATTTCGGTTCTCGACCCAGCAGCAACCGCCCACTCCCAGTGAAAAACAGGCCGATGGCCAAGACACTTCGACGATCATCTTTGACCGGAATGTCGCCAGCAATGACCTCGGCGAACAGACGCTCGATTTCCTGAACAACTCGAAACTCGGCCAGGATTTTTATTTTCTCTTTCAGCTGAGCGTCAAGCTGCTGGGACAATCCGACTCGAACGAGGTCATCCAAATCTGCCTGCATCGGCTCGCCGAACGAACCGAGTCGGACGTGGCCGGATTCCTCTGGCTGAACGAAGCCGGTTTGCTGAAACCGAAACTGGTCATTCCCGAGGATCAGTCGGCAAAACTGTTGCTCCGAAAGAACCTGACCAAACGCGTCGTATTGGAAAAACATGCCATTCGCGTGGGCTATGAATCGAGCGATGCCGGCGATTCCTTTGCCGATGCAATCTGCGTCCCGCTGATCGCCGATGAGCAACAGGATGGGAAACTGACCCAGCGGGTGATGGGGGTGATCCACCTCTATCGGCAACACAACCGCTTCAGCGACACGCACTTCGACCTCGCCTGCGCTCTGGCCAACATCATGATGCGGGCCCTGAGCCAAGCCAACCAGCAAGCCTCGCTCGCGGCCCAGCACTCCAGCCTGGTCCAGAAAACGGCAGCAACCGACGAACTGATCGGCGAATGCCAGGGCATGCTCGAACTGAAATCGAAAATCGCCCGGATCGGGCGGGCCTCGGGCAGCGTCCTGATTCGCGGCGAAAGCGGTGTCGGGAAAGAACTGGTCGCTCGAGCCATTCATCGAGCCAGCCCCCGATCCGACCGCCCGATGCTCACCGTCAACTGCGCCGCCATCCCGCGGGAACTGATGGAGAGCCAACTCTTCGGTCACAAAAAGGGAGCGTTCACCTCGGCCGACCGCGACCACGTCGGCTGGTTCCAGCAAGCCGACCTCGGCACCCTTTTTCTCGACGAAATCGGCGAGCTCACACTGGAGGGCCAAGCCAAACTGCTGCGGATTCTCGAGGGGCACCCGTTCATGCCCGTCGGCAGCAGCGAACCGATCACTGTTGATGTGCGGGTCATTTGCGCAACCAACCGGGACCTGCAGGAGTTCGTCGCCGAAAAGAAGTTCCGCGAAGACCTGTTCTATCGCCTCAGCGTCTATGAACTGCGGATTCCTCCCCTCCGCGAACGGGGCACGGACATTCAATTGCTCGTCGATTATTTCCTCAGACACTTCCGCGAGCGGAGCGGACGTTTTGACTTGACGCTTTCACCCGATGCGAACCGCGTGCTGCTCGCCTACAACTGGCCAGGAAATATCAGGCAACTCCGCAATGTCCTCGATAGCGCCGTGGTCATGGCCGAAGGAAACGCGATTGAAGTCGGCGACCTCGGTATCCGGGATGCCCAATCGGCCGAACTGGAATCGCTGCGAATCGACCACTGGGAAAAGAAACTAATCGTCGAAGCGCTCAAGCGGACCGGCGGCAATATGCCCGACTCGGCCAAAATGCTCGGGATCAGCCGGGCCACTCTCTATCGAAAACTCGATGAATACGAGATTTCCAAGCCCGACTAACAGACGACCAAAAGAAAAGGCCGCCCCAGCGGGACGGCCTCTTGTTCGGACCTTGCTCTTTTCGAAGTTCTTTTCGAACACGTTCCATCAGCGGTTGCCACTTCCGAGCTTCAGCGTTTGCTGAGTTTCAGTAGCGGTGAGAGGAGTCGAACCTCCACGCCCGTAAGGACAATTGATTTTGAATCAATCGCGTCTGCCATTCCGCCACACCGCCTCGACCACGAACGGTAAAAGGACCAACTCCCGTTCGCTCGAACTTGGACAAAAAGCCGGGTCGGTTCATTCGCCGAGCAAACGCCCGAACACCAACTGATTGCCGCTTGAAAGTTTAATCTCGCCCCCCGTACTCAGACAAGACCCTGAGAAACTGGTTCGGCAATTCAGCCGGCGCAGCCTGAGCAATTCAGCCGGCGCAGCCTGAGCAATTCAGCCGGCGGAGCCTGAGCGAGCCGGGCGATTTCCGTTACTCACCGCGCAAAGAGCCGACCAGCGGCAGCCTCATAATCGAGCGCGCCGCCAACAGACCGCTGAATAATCCCACCAAGGCGATCAAACCGAACATCCCCAGCAACCATCCCCAGGGAACTGTCGCCATGCCGACAAGCAGGTGGGGAACCGTAGCCGCCGCGGCCGCCAGCAATCCGATCCCCAAGCCAGCAAGCAAAACCCAAGCCTGCTCCCAAAACAGCTGCGCAGTGAGCGTCGGCAATCGATACCCCAGCGCCTGCATCAACGCCAACTCCCGACGGCGCTCAAAAATGCTCCGCAGTTGAACTGCCGCCAGCCCCAGAGTTCCGAGCAGCAAGCCGAGGCCCCCCAAGGCTTGAAATGCGGACAGGTAGGTGTTCTGCACCGCCATGAATTGATCGAGCAAACTCAAACTGGTCCGCGGATCAAACCCCTCATCCGCCAATGCTTCCGCAACCGTTCGCACCGCGGTTTCATCAGCATCGATCAGAAACATCCGATAGCCGCTGAGATAGGGAAACGCGCGGACAAAGTCACGTTCACCAATGATCAAACTCCCCTGCAGGAGACTGTTGTCCAGAAAGCCAACCACCTTGAACGTCAGTTTCTCACCCGAGTCATATTGCACGCGATAAGTCTGACCAACGGTATAAATTTTCAAGCTGTACATGGCCGTGTTCTTGTCGATCACGCAGGGAATCGGCTCTTCCGCCCCCCGCTCCCCTGCCCCCTCGAGCAAACGCCACGGGTTCGCCCTCGATTCAGGCGTCGTCGCCAGCGACCCAGCCCAAGCCATCGGTATCTGGTCGGGCCGGTCGAATCGCTCAATCCATGCTGCAGGGACACCCAAAACCCGAGGCTGGGTTGCCTGATAGAGATTGTTACAGCTGGCATCCTGGCCCGGCTTCACACGGAGCGAGTAAAAACTCCGCCACTCCGTCCCCTCAAGCTGCTCGCCGAGGAGCTCGTCCTGACCGGTCGGAGTCGACAGGTCGGCAAAGATCGGTTGAGCCGACTCTGCGATCCAGGTGATCCCGCCCGTCGCGTCGGCATCCGGACGCAGGCGAAAGGAACTGATCGCCACGATCAGGAAAGTCGCCACGGCAATCAAGCCGACTGTCAACAGCGTCCGCCGCGGATGGCGCCGCGTGTTGAGCCAGGCCAGCGAGCGGAGCCCCATGCCGCTTCCGCGATCACGCTGGGGCGGAGTCCGCAACCAAACCCTCAGCCCCAGCAGCAACGCAACCAGCACCAAAAAACCAGCTCCCATGAAGGCTCCCGCTTGACTGTCGCCACCCAGCCGGGTGGCCGCAAAGGACAAGCCGCAGGCGCCCAACACCACCCCCACCGCCAGCGCCATTTGCCAAATCCCGCTGCGGGATTTCAAATCTCCGCCCGCCTCGAGCCGCCCGCCAAGCAACTCGCGAGCCGGAACGCGCTGGGCTCTCGAAATCGACCAGAGGATTGTCAGCCAACTGACGAGTAATCCCAACAAGGTGCCGCCGATAACCGCTGGCCAATCAACAAACAGCTGCAAGAACGGACGGGAAATCGCCCCCACCCAGAAAGTCTGGAGCCCCCAGATGATCAACCTCGCGTAGCCGATTCCGGCGATTGCGCCGAGAACTGCTCCGCAACTCCCCAGCAGCAGCACTTCCACGGACCACAGCCCAACCGTCTGCTTGCCCGGGAATCCGAGGGCGGCGAGCAAGCCCAGCTGCTGGGCTCGCTGGTCAAGGCCCAAACGAAACAGGAGCGACGTCAAAATCAGGGCCGAGGCGATCACAAACAAACTCAGCCCCAGAAACAATCCATCAAAAGGGGTTGAGCCCGACGCAGCCTGCAATCCCAGTCGCTTGACCGGCAACAGACTCCAGCCGAACAATTCAGGCCGCTCCCGCCACAGTTCTTGCAGTCCTCTGCGGAGAGAATCTTCTCCAACGTCCAGTGGGACCCGAAACCCAGTCACTCGCCCAAACCGGCTGCCCCAAATCCGCTCGGCCAGTTGCGGATTGACGAAACCTTTCGGCGTCGTTCGATACTCGTCCCAGTACTGATCATCGACGCGACGAATTTTGCCGGTGGTCTCAAACGGCAAATCCCAGTTCTCGATCGAATCGCTGTCGGTCAATCCGGGGACTTCCGGAGTCAAATCCGGGTCATTGGCCGGCGTCGGCACCTGAGTGAATTCAGCCGGGACGGGTGGTCCCGACCGCCGCGCTTGGAAGGGTCGCGAGGGACGAGTCAGCTTGGCGACCGCCTTCAGTCGCAACTCGGTCGTCAGCTCAACCTGTTGCCCGTGCGTCGATTCCGGCTGGAAGTACCTCAAGCGAATCCGGTCACCGGGTTTGGCCTGCAAGTCAGCCGCAGCCCACTCGTTCAAGATCAACTCACTCTCGTCCGGAGTCTCAAGCGGCGCGGCATCCTCGGCAGACTGCAAGGTAAACGCTTCATCGACTGGCAGAGCAGAAAACATCGAATAGGGAATTCCGCTGGCCTGTTCCGCTCCCACCCTGCTGGTTTCATTCACCAGATAAGTCAAAACCCGCGTCGCCCGGGGCGCAAGCCGTTCAACTTCCGCCGTCAG
>JAJTFE010000007.1 GCA_021298375.1 Blastopirellula sp.
CGTCGCAGACTGACGGGCGAATACGCGACCGACGTGAGCGATGCCAGCGGCATGCTGCTGCTGGATGTGGCCAAGCGCGACTGGTCGAAAAAACTGCTCAGCGCCCTGCAACTCGATATCGATCTGTTCGGCAAGTGTTACGAGTCGGAAGACGTCACGGGCCAACTGACGGCCGCTGCCGCCAAGGAGTTGGGGCTGACCACGGATTGCCTCGTGGTCGGCGGGGCAGGGGATTGTGCCGCCAACGGCGTCGGCACCGGCGTCGTCAACAGCGGGACCTTGTCGACTTCGGTCGGGACCAGCGGAATCATGTTCGTGCACAGCGATGAGGTGAAGATCGATCCGCTGGGGCGATTGCATACGTTTTGTCATGCCGTTCGCGGCAAGTGGCACATGATGGGTGTCTCACTGACCGGGGGCGGAGCACTTGACTGGTTCCGCGACCGCCTCTGCAATGAACTGGGGAACCGCAAACGCTCTTTTGAAATCCTCAACGAGGAAGCCAAAGCTGTTTCGCCTGGCTGCGAGGGTTTGTTCTTCCTGCCTTATCTTGCCGGCGAGCGGACACCGCATGCCGACCCCGATGCACGCGGCTGCTGGATCGGCTTGACTCTCAAACATGGTCGCGGCCATTTGGCCCGGGCCATCATGGAAGGAGTCGCCTTTGCCATGCGCGACAGCCTGGCGATCATCGAGGACCTTGGCGTGCCGGTGCGGCAGATCCGCGCTTCGGGCGGCGGGTCCAAGAGCCCGCTCTGGAGGCAAATCCAGGCTGACATGTTCGGCCAGCCAGCCGTCACCATCAACGCCGAACAGGGTCCCGCATTCGGCGTTGCCCTGTTGGCAGCCGTCGGCGCCGGCGAGTTCAAGAACGTTGAGGAAGCTTGCCGGGCGACGATCTCGGTCGTGGCTCGCACCGCCGTTCAAAAGCCAGCCCAAAAAGTCTACGACCGGATGTTCCCTCAGTACCAACAGCTTTATCGCTCCTTGAAGCAGGACTTCAAAGCAATCTCTGCCCTCGGACTCTAACCCGCAAAGAAGCCCTGGATTCCGTCGGCCCCGGATTCCGTCGGCCGGAGACCGACCCGATCAGCGAGTGCGGAAAACTGTCGACTTCCAAACCAAAATTGCCTCCCCCTTCCTCTTTCCCTCCAACTCCATGGCTGCAGTTGAACCACGCAGTGACCGCACCCCGAAGTGTCACTGCCCCATTGGTTTGGCGGAGTGGTCCTGGCACTTGTCCCGCTGGCGACTGTTTGGCTTGTGGCTGACGGTCGCCGCGCAGGCTGTCACCGTCGCAATCACCTGGCCGCTCTGGCAAGCTCGTTCCGAGCCACCGCAGTTGCCACTACTTCCCCAACTTGCTGAATGGCCATTTGGGTTGCTGCTCTGGGCGTCACTGGCGCTGACGCTGATCACGCCGCGTTGGGGCTGGGGCAGTCATCTCGCCCTGCTGCTGCTGGGAATCGCGGGCGATCAGTTTCGACTCCAACCTCAATTCATTGGACTCGCGTTGCTGATTTGGGCCACTGCCAGTCCGCTCGGCTGGCGAATCGTCCGCTGGTACCTGGTCTCGCTTTGGCTCTGGGCCGGTCTGCACAAGGTGCTCTCGGCGGACTGGTGGGGCGATTATCCCTGGAGCCTGCTGTCTCAGGCGGGAATGGATCCGGAGGGGAAGACGTTGCTCTTTGCCTCGGGGATCATTGCGGTTGAGTTGGCTTTGGGGCTGTTCGCCATCTGGCGACCGCGGTGGGGAATTCCGCTCTGCCTGCTGGTTCACTTCGGCGTGCTGGTGCTGTTCTCGCCTTGGCTGGCCAATCGAAATTACAGCGTGCTGCCTTGGAACGTTGCGATGGCCTTGATCGGTTCCGGAATTCTCTGGACGAGCTCCGCCGGCCTGCCTCGCGGTGGCAAAGAATTTTGGACCGCGCTGTTTTTGCTTTTGCTTCCCGGTTTGTACTACACCGGCTGGCTCGACCGCGGGCTGGCCCACGTCCTGTACGCGGGCAATGTTCCCCGCGGGATTATCGCCACGGGTGGCGAGGCGCGTGAGATTGAAGGCTGGGGCGAGTTGGCCGTCCCTTTTCCAGCCCAAGAGCGATTGCTTATCGAGTATTTCCGGCTGGTGGCAAAGCCGGCCGAGCGTTTGCTCATTCGCTCCCCTTTTACCGGCGGGCGAGAGCGCTATTTCCGGGCCGATGCGGTGTTCAGCTTCTGCGGCGCTCGCCGGAGGAGATGATTTACGCAGCCGAAATCCCGGCGGAAAACTTCCAGCGACGCGCTTTGGAACTCCTGCCAAGGTTGCCCAATCTGGAACAGTTGCAATTGCGGAATTGTCCGCTCGAGGAACGAGACCTCCCGAGCCTGCTCCGGCTCAACAGGCTGCGCGGACTGGGACTGGAGGGAACGCAGTTCAGTGCCGAGGCGATCGAGCAGCTGAAACAATTGCCGAGGCTGGAAGTGATCGAACGCTGAGCCCCGCGGCGCAGCCCCTGTAGGCCGAGCGCTTTGGCCTTGCCATTAGCTGCGAGAGGACGAGCACACCCACCGGTTGTGTGGCCCCTATCCCGCCCAGACTCTTCCTGCGTTGCTGCACCGTTTGGGCAGCGGCGTCGGCAATTCCCCTCGCTGCTTGCGGATCGATTTCCGGGCTGATTAGAATAGCGGCACGGTCGGTCACAATTCCGCTCCCTTGGCACTTTGGCAAGGGCCCGCAAATTCGAAGCCCGGCCACGTTGTTTCGAGAGCCACGTTGTTTCGAGAGCCACGTTGTTTCGAGAGCCACGTTGTTTCGACGGCCGCGTTGGGGCCTCGACAAATTAAATCCGCGTCCTTCATCAGGGTGAAGCATGAAATCAGTCTTCTTTGGCAACCGGTTGTTTGCTGGCGCGACTTGGCTGGCGGTTGCCCTGTTGCTCCATGTTTCAACGTGGCTGAATCCGGCGAAGGCCGAAGACTCTGGCAAGGATGGCCAACCGGCCAAACGGAAAGTCGCCTTTGTGACGAACCAGCAAGCCGACTTCTGGAACATCGCGGAAAAAGGTTGCCGGGCTGCAGAAAAGGATTTTGATGTCGAAGTTGATGTGCGCATGCCGGATACCGCCAACGCCACGCGGCAGAAGCAGATTGTCGAGGACCTGATCGTCAACGGCATTGAAGCCTTGGCAATCAGCCCGATCGACGCGACCAACCAGACAGCCATGCTCAATGACTGGTGCAAGAAGATCCCGGTCTTGACCCATGATTCGGATGCTCCCCAGTCCAATCGGCTGGTCTACATCGGCATGGACAACTATGCGGCTGGCCGGATGGTTGGCAAGCTGGTCAAGCAGGCGATTCCCGACGGCGGCAAGGTCTGCCTGTTTATCGGCCGACTTGAGCAGGACAATTCCAAGAAACGCCGCCAAGGCGTGATCGACGAGTTGCTGGACCGGCCGAATCGCGCCGAGGACGATCCTTACGAAGAGGTTGAAGGCGAGATCGCCAGTGACAAGTACACCATCGTCGCGACCCTGACCGACCAAGGCGCGATGGAAGTCTCCAAGCAGAAGGCCGAGGACGCGTTGACGGCCTACCCGGACTTGAACGTGATGGTGGGATTGTTCGAATACAACCCGCCCGCGATCCTGCAAGCGCTCAAGCAGAGCAACAAGCTGGGGACGATCAAGGTCGTGGGCTTCGATGAGAACTCGGCGACCCTGCAGGGTATCAAGGATGGCCATGTGATTGGGACAGTCGTCCAGAACCCGTACGAGTACGGGTACAAGTCGGTCGAAGTTCTGACCAAGTTGCTGGACGGAGACAAGTCGGTGATTCCGGCTTCGAAGTATATCGACATCGCTCCCCGATCGATCACCAAGTCCAATGTGGACGAATTCTGGGAAGACCTGAAGCGGCTCTCCAGCGACAACTGATTCGCGAGTCGGGACGGTTGGCTCTTTCCAGCCCGTCGATTGGATTTTTGCCTTTTCCCAGCCGCCCGAGCGGCTGGTTTTTTGTTGCCCGGCCCTGAACCGTCCGTTGCTTGATGGCCCACATTTCCCCCACTTCCAACTGCAGCCTGCCTGACCAGGGCAACCCGGGCAATTGCCTGCTGGAAGTCCGGGGGCTGAGCAAGAGCTTTCCCGGCGTCAAGGCCTTGGATGATGTCAGCCTGCATTTGCGGGCCGGTGAAGTCCTCGCGGTGATTGGCGAAAACGGCGCAGGCAAAAGTTCTCTGATGAAAATCCTCGCCGGTGTGCAAACGGCTGACACCGGCCAGATTCTCCTGCATGGAGCGGAGGTGCGATTTGAATCGACCCGCGCCGCCCTCGATGCGGGTGTCGTCCTGATTCATCAGGAACTGAATCTCTGCGAGAACCTGAATGTGGGGCAGAATATCTTTCTGGGTCGCGAGCCGCGGATCGGTCCGTTTATCCTGAGCCGCGAGATCGAGCAACGCTCGACCCAATTCCTGAATGCCGTCGGCTTGCAGACCTCTCCGCGGACTTTGGTCAGCAAATTGAGCGTGGGCCAGCAGCAGATGGTTGAGATCGCCAAGGCCCTTTCAGTCCAGGCCAAAGTGATCATCTTTGACGAGCCGACCTCCAGTCTCTCGGCGAAGGAAACCGAATCGTTGTTCGCAATGATTCGTTCGCTCCAAGAGCAGGGCGTGGGGATTATTTATATTTCTCATCGGCTCGAGGAGGTCAAACACCTGGCCAGTCGCGTGACGGTGCTTCGGGATGGACAAAACGCGGGAGAACTCTCGGGAGACGCGATCACTCACGACAACATGGTCAGCCGGATGATCGGGCGCGATGTCACCCGGGTTTACAGTCGGACTCGACATCAGCTCGGCCCGGTGGTGCTCGAGGTCCGGGACGCCGTGACAACGGCTTATCCCGAGCAGGCGGTCTCTTTTTCAGTCCGAGCGGGAGAAATCGTCGGGATCGCTGGCCTGGTTGGGGCCGGGCGAAGTGAATTGCTCCGCGGCATTTTCGGCGTCGACCAACTGGTCCGGGGGACCATTGAGATCAATGGCCAGCCCCAATCGATTCACTCAGCTCGCGCAGCCCAAGCGGCTGGTTTGGCACTTGTACCCGAGGACCGCAAGCAGCAGGGACTGATCGTCGAGTTCAACATCCGCAAGAACGTCGGACTGGCAAAACTGCGGGACGCTGCCGGGCCCGGTGGCTGGATCAATTTCGGCGGCGAGAAGACTGCGGCCAGTGAAGCCATTCAACGGCTGAACATCAAAACCAGTTCCGACCTCAAGCTGGCCAAGTTCCTCTCGGGAGGTAATCAGCAGAAGGTGGTAATTGGCAAATGGCTGGCAGTTGGCCCGCGTGTGCTCTTGCTGGACGAGCCAACTCGAGGAATCGATGTGGGAGCCAAACAGGAGATTTACCGGTTGATTGAATCGCTCGCGGCCAAGTCGCTGGCGATTCTGTTTGTCTCCAGCGAGATGGAGGAAGTTCTCGGCTTGTCCGACCGGGTGCTGGTGATGCACGAAGGCCGACTCGCGGGGGAACTCGCCCAGAATCAAATCAGCGAAGCTAACATCATGCGGCTGGCGACCGGACAGGGTTTGCCGCCCAATCCCTCGGCGAATTGAGCCGAGCCCCAATCTAGAGCGAATTCAGGAAGTCATGAACGAGAACTTGACCGGATTAATCAAAATTGTCGGAATCAGCATTTTGCTGGTGACGCTCTGGATCATCCTTTCTGTCTATGTCCCCGAAAAATTCCTCAGCCCCAACAATATCGAGAACTTGCTGCGGCGAACCGCTCTGTACGGCATCCTCGGGGTGGGGGTGGCGTTTGTAATCATGACGAGCGGGATCGACCTTTCACTCGGTTCCCTGGTCTGCCTCTGTGGCTGCCTGCTGGCGATTTTTCTGCGGGTCGAATACCAGCCGATCAACCAAGCCGATGTTTGGGCCATTTCGGCCGAAAACCGTACGCTGCTCGTACCCTCGGAGACGTCGCTGGAGAGCGGCCAATCGCTGCGGCTGTTCAATGCGCGGAAGGCACGCAACCTGCTCGCCCGGATTGAGTCGGTGCGGACTACCGAATTCAATGGCCGACCAGCCAAAGAACTGACCCTTGACCAAAAGCCCTCTCGCGACGACGCCTTGGATGGATCGCTCACCGCGATCGGAAAAGTGGTCCCGGTATATCCTCTGGAGTCAATCAGGACCCCTGCGTCCGACGACTCGGGCAACGCGAGGCCCAGCGAGTTGACCATAGCGGCTGGAGCGCTAGGGCTGCAGCCGCGCGACCGCCTGGTGCTCGTCTCATCTAAGGGAGGAATTCAGGAAAAGACGATCGCAACGGTGAGTTCCAGTGGACAACAGACCAAAATTCAGCTCAAGGATGCGGCCAGCGAAGTTGACAATCAATGGCAAGCGATCCCGGTCAAGCGGGTTCAGCGGATGAGCGTACCGAGCGCTGTCGGACTGGTGCTGCTGATTGCAGCCGGATTGGGGCTGCTCCACGGGCTCCTGATTACCCGGCTGGGGCAACAGCCGTTCGTGGTGACGCTGTGCGGATTGCTGATTTACCGCGGACTCTCCCGCCGGCTCTCGAATGATCAAGTGCTCGGCTTCGGCGATGAGTATGCGGACTCGTTGAATGCCTTGGCAACGGGGCGCTGGGTCCTCTGGGAAGCGGCTGACGGGAGCGGCTCCTTTGGCATCCCCTATGTCTTCTTCATCCTTCTGGGGGTCGCGCTGTTGGCGGCGATTTTCCTCAACCTGACCATTTGGGGCCGTTATATCCTGGCTCTGGGAAAGAACCAGGAAGCCGCCCGGTACTCCGGAATCAACACCGGGCGGATGATCTGCCTGACCTACCTTCTCTGCGGCCTGATTACCGGATTGGGCGGCATTCTCCACGCCATCGACGCCAACTCGATCTCTCCCAGCAGTTTTGGGAACTGGTTTGAACTCTGGGCGATCGCTGCGGCGGTCCTCGGTGGTTGCTCCCTGCGAGGCGGCGAAGGCGGAATTATCGGCGTGATTGTCGGAACCGCCCTGATGCAGACCCTCTACAACATGATCGTGCTGCTCAAAATTCCAAGCGAACTGGAGTACGTCATTATCGGAGCCGTGATTCTGATCGGGGTCGTCTCGGATGAATTGATTCGACGGGCGGCCACGGCCGTTCGCACGCGGTAGGCCCGTTCCCAGGCTCGCCTCGCGGTTGGCTTTGATGCATCCTCGATTCCCTGCATCCGCCGGCGAACAAACGGCCCCCAAGACCTCGGGTTTACCCGCCCGAGCAACTGCGACCGGGCCCCGTACCCCATCTCAATCCTTCGGCCAAGTTCCAGCCGGAACTCTGGCATCCAGCCCCCCGCCAGCGGCTTTAGCAATTTTCTTTCCGCCCGCTTGCGAAGTCGCAATGCGTACGAGCGTCATTTGTTGCCAAGCTTCCCAAGCTGCAGGGGAAGGGCGGACGATACTCTGTGCTACCGGGTGGAACTCCCCCGGACATGTTTCAGGAACTACTCTCTCGGCCAGCTTTCTGTCCTGTGAATTCAGTCGGCACTTCCCATCCCGAACCGACCTCCCAGCCAACCCGGCAGGTTCCCGATCACTTTCAGTGCTGGGCCCCGCAATCGCTGCTGGGTCGCAGCCGCTGGTTTGACTACTACCTGGCAGCTCCCCGCACGCGCGGCCAATCGGAGGGGGGAGCTGCCCGGACCGAAGGAACCCAACGCAGTTCCTACTTTCTCCGCGTCGTTCGCCAGGACCTGGAAGAAGCACGGCGCTGGCAAGCTATTGATCGGCTGAGCCGCAGGCTGATTGCCGCCGAGGCATTCAGCCACCCTCAAGCCGTTCCCGTCCTGGACGCCGAACTCGATCGCTCGCCTTTTTTCGTGGTCGAGCCATTCGTTCCAGGACTCTCACTGTTGCAGT
The DNA here is from genome assembly GCA_021298375.1 of Blastopirellula sp. GTDB lineage: Bacteria > Planctomycetota > Planctomycetia > Pirellulales > Pirellulaceae > BJ22. Next base: position 7,905 of record JAJTFE010000007.1, read on the forward strand.
GGCGCGACGCGGAAAAAGAGAGCTGTACGGTTTCCAGAATCATCTGGACGCTTCGGCAAGTCGCCGAGCTGATCAACGCGGCTCACGAGCATGACCGCGTGCATCTGGGGATCTCGCCGCAGCACCTGCTGATCGGGTCCGATGGCAAGGTAACCCTTACCGGCTGGTGTCAAACTCATCAAACCCAGCAACGCACCTGGCTGCCTCAGGAGACCATCGACGACATTATCTGCCAGGCACCGGAGACAGCGATTGGTCCTTACCGCGCCCACTCCGCCAGCGACGTGTACTCCTGGGGCGTTCTCGCTTACTGGCTGATGAGCGAACACTGGCCGTTCGCAAGCGAGACTGTGGAAGGGCTTCAGACCGCACATCGCCAGCAACTGCCAGCCGAATTACAGGTCCGGCAACCGCATTGCCCCGGACCTCTGAATCAATTGGTCACTCAAGCTCTTGCCAAAAACCCGCTCCGCCGCCCCGGCCCCAAGTTTCTGCTCGACTGCCTGATTTCAATTGAAATCGATCACCTGCACGACCTGCGCCGCGTCGCCTGACCGGCCGAAATTTCCCGGCCTCTGAAGCGCCGACAGCGAAAACGGTCGCAGCTCGCGTCCGAGGAACTATCGCTGCGGACCGCTTTTAAGAGCCCCCCAAGAAAGGCAGCCAGTACCGACTCCGCGCCGGTGCGTTCCGCTGCAACAAGGCTCCCCAGCCTCCTGAGCCACTTTCGCCCAGTCGCGGTCTCGGGTAGTTACCGCGAGATACCGAATGCGCAGGTGGTGTTCAACGTGTCCGACCAAGACGTAAGCACAAGCCCGGGCTGAAATCGGCTTGCCATCGGCGACACCGATCCGTGCCAATTGCTCTGCGTTCAGCCGATCAAACAGGTAAGAGTTGGAAAAGCGGAGATAGAGTAATTCCTCGACCAGCGAGGCGAGGGTGACGTCGCGATAATCCAAGCCAGCGACAAGCGCATTTTCATCAAATCCGGGAAGCCAAGTCTGATCCCCGGCCGCCACGCGATTGGCGCGGTAACCAAAGACCCGTTCGGTGTCGAGCATGTGACCCAACACCTGCTTGAATGTCCAGCGATAAGGCGAATCAACAATCGCCGCGCGTTCTTCACTCACGCCAGAGCAGAATTCCCGAACCTCTTCCAACTGTTCGTGAAACAACTGGGCGAGAGGCCGAGCTGGCACGAGCTCGATGTAGCGACTGAAGTAGGGGGCATGTTCATTCGGCTGGGGACGTTCGTTCAACAAGAGATTACCAGTCATGCGCAGCAAGCCTTCCTTCGTTTAACCCTTTAAAAATCTGGCGACCGCAGGTTCTCAGTTGCCGCCGATCAATTTCGAGACCGACCGGGAGAACTGACCTCGGGTCATGACACTGACTCCAGGCAAGTTCGCAGCAAAGCTCAACAATTCCTCGTTCACATGCTGGGCGTACATCACCACCGGCGGCAAAGCAGGCTGGGAAACCAGCGATTGCAATCGCTGCAGATCAAGCCCCGGCGTTTGCAAGTCAATCAGCACCTTGTCCAAACCACCCGCCTGAAGCGCGGTTGCCAAGTCGTCCAGATTACGGCTGAACTGAACTTGGGTTCCAGCCTGGTTGGCCGCGGCTCGGACGGCTGAAGAGAGCATCAAATCGTTATTCAAGTGAAGAATCATTTGTTTTAAACCAGAGAACCAATCGACTTCATGAAGTGAATGCATCGGCGAGCGGGACTTGGGGGTTAGCACGCTTCCCGTTAAGCGGCCGCTCACCGCTCAGAAAATCCCGAACTCGCTTCTCGCCTCCCGCTCCTACCCATTTACACTGCGCCAGGGCCGCGTTTTTCAGGCCAAAACTCGATCGCGTCGAGGGCTGGCAAGACAAAAATCTTTCCGTCCCCGTCGTTTCCGTAGGCTCCTGTCCGGGCCATTTCCTGAATCGTGGCCACGGTCCGTTCAAGGTAATCATCGTTGACGACAATCTCGATCGTGATTTTGCGCAAAATCGCAGTGCGGTATTGAACCCCGCGGTAAATCGGAATGCGACCGGTCGACTTGGCAAACTCCTGCGAATCGCAAATCGTGATCCGCTCGACGCCGATATTTTCCAAAGCGGCCTTGAGCGCTCTCAGTTTGGTCGGCTGAATCACCGCTACGATCATCTTCACGTCGCTTCTCCCTGCCCAAGCTTCCGGCAACCGGAAAATCCAAAACCTAATCTGCCAGCACTTCGAATGATAGCATTCTTGCCGAAATCCCGAGCAACTGGGATTGGGGCGTTGCCGGGACCTTGATATCGTCCCGGCAAGCTGGCGAAGAGCGGCCGGGTTCCATCCCGCCTGTTCTTTTCCCATGTGTTCTTTTCCCATGTGTTCTTTTCCATGGACCGGTAATTGAGAGAGGAATTTCGAGATGATTGCACGGTTGGAGAAGGGGTCGCGATTAGCGCTGGTGGGACTCGCCATGGGATGGCTGAGCCTCCTGATGGGTGGATTCCCCTCAACTCTAGCCGCGCAGCAAGTCGAGCAAATACCGGAAATCGGCGAGGCCGAAGTGGCGGCTCCTTACCAACTGTCCGCTCAGTTGGCGGCCGCGTCCGGCTCCGACACCGCCTATTTGATTGTGCAGGTCGAGTTGCCTGCTGAAAGCTACCTCTATTCCCTGACGCAACCTGGAGATTTGGCCACAAAAGTCGAAGTTGCCTTGGGCGAGGATGGCAAAATCGCCGGCATCATGCGACCGGTAACCTTGCCAACGGTCAAGGAAAAGGACGAATTTCTGGGTGGCCGTTCCGAAAAGCACTACGGTACGATTCAGTTCGTGCTGCCGGTCCAGCGGCTCACCGCGCGCCCTGTGGAACAGTGGCAAGTGGCAGTTCGATTCAATGGTCAGGTCTGCTCCGAGCATGGCTCCTGCCAGTTGATTCGCAACGAAGTATTCTCCGCCAAGTGGACTCCGATGGACGAGAGGCTGGGAGCCTTGCTTCGCCAGGCTGAGGAGAGCCATCGCCCGCTCGTTCGATGAGTTCCAAGGCTCGGTGGCGCTGGAAAGCGTTTCTGGAGTGATTCCAATCATGAGATTCAGGCTGTCAAAACCATTCCCCAAGACTGTCTGCATTGGATTCCACGAGCCTGTTTCCCGATGGAGCGTCACGGCATTTGCTCTATAATTGGGGTTTCATTCCCAGTCCTCTGGTATCACCAGCAAATAGATTCCCGATGAACCAAGAACTCCCATTTTCCGGACAGCGAAGTCGACTTTCTGATTCGCTCGTCATTCCTCTCCTTGCACTGCAGGACAGAACCCGCTCGGCAGGCCCTCTGGCGTTGCTGCTGCTGGTGCTGAGTCTGTTCTTTCCCAACTCGGCCGCCTGGGGCCAAGTTGATTTGGGACAGGACTTTGGGCTGGGTGGCTTGGGGCAGGCTGCCGAGAGTGACCCGATCCTTTGGAAGGCTGAGTATCGGCTAACCCCCGACAAGCAGCAGGGCCAATTGAAACTGACTGCGGACATCAGCCCCGACTGGGTACTTTACGCCTTGACCCAAAAGCCCAAGCAAGGCCCCATTCCGCTTGCCTTCACGCTCAAGAGTGGCAAGGAAATCATCGAACTCGACAGCTTTCAAGTCGATCCGGCACCGCACGTTTACGCGGGAAGCGATCCGAGCTACCCCGAGAAAGAGGTACAGAAGCACGATGGAAAAGTGATTTGGACAGCCCGTTTCAAAGTAGTCGACGCGGAAAAACTGGCGGCAGGTCCGCTGGAAATTGCCGTCAAAGGACAGACCTGCAAAATCGATCTCTCGTCCGGGATGACATCTACCTGCATTCAGGTCAGCGAAAAGCTTAAGGCAGCCAGCGCCGGCGAAATTCAAGCTGACGCTCTGGCGGCGACTCCCGTCCCGGTCGAGTCCGTTTCGCCGGCCAGTGCCCAGAGTGCGGCTCGCGACGCGGGTGAGTGGAAAAACTATCCGCTGGCCCTCGTGCTCTCGCTGGCCTTTCTCGCCGGGCTCATCCTCAATGTGATGCCGTGCGTCCTGCCGGTGATCGGCCTGAAGATCATGTCGTTTGTGAATCAGGCGGGGGCCAATTACGGCCGGATCGTGCTGCTGAATCTGGTCTTCTCGGCCGGCATTGTGTCGGTCTTCCTGGTGCTCGCGACGCTGGCCGCTTTTTTCCAACTCGGTTGGGGCGGACTGTATCAGCAACTCGGATTCACGGTGCTGATGATCAGCGTCGTGTTTGTCTTTGGTTTGAGCTTTCTCGGTGTTTGGGAAATTCCGATTCCGGGGTTTTCCGGCAGCCCCAGCGGCGGACAACAGGAGGGACTCCTGGGAGCATTTATCAAAGGCGTGTTGACGACCTTTCTCGCCACGCCCTGCAGCGGTCCCCTGCTGGTCCCGGCCGTGGTCTGGGCGATGGCCCAGCCGACGTTCATCACGTATCTGGTATTTTTTGCGATGGGTGTCGGGATGGCCGCACCGTATCTCTTGTTTGGGATGTTTCCCCAATTGGTCCGAACCTTGCCGCGCCCCGGAAACTGGATGGTGATATTCAAGCAATTGATGGGCTTTGTGCTGATGGCCGCCGTCGTGTTCTTCCTCAGCGCGGTCCCACCCAAGTATGAGACCAGCACCTTGGCGCTGCTGGTCTTCCTCTCGATTGCCTGCTGGCTGGTCGGGCAAATCTCGATCTCCGCCGAGACGCCAGAGAAACTTCGCGCATGGGGTTTCGCCCTGGCGGTTGTCGGCTTTGGAATTTACTTCAGCTTTTATCTGCTGATTTCCAAGCATGAACTGAATTGGCAGCCTTATTCCAAGGCCAAATTGAATCAACTTCTGGAAGCCGGCCAGCCAGTCTTTGTCGACTTCACGGCGGAATGGTGCGGAACCTGCAAGACCAACGAACGCCTCGCCCTCAATTCAAAATTGATGAAATCCTATTTCGAGGAACGGGGCGTCGTCACGCTCAAGGCTGACTTCACGGAAAACCTGCCGGAGGGGGATGAACTGCTCAAGGCTCTGGGTAACGAGGCGACGGCGATTCCCTATTACGCTTATTACCCCAAGGGCGAAAAGTCTCCCGTCCATTTCAATGGCCTGTTTTTGACCCCGCAGAGTTTTGTGAACAAGCTTCAATCGGAACAAGAACTCCGCAAATCGACGGCCACACAGCCGACCAATGGTTCGGTCGCACCCGGCGTGCCGACAGCAGCCAGTCCATCGATGCTGGTTCCGCGGTGAACCTGTTGTAGTGAACCTGTTGTAGTGAACCTGTTGTAGTGAACCTGTTGTAGTGGACCGGTTGTAGTGAACCTGTTGTAGTGAACTTGGTTCAGTCGCGCTCACGCGGACCGCTGGGCCGGTCAGAACGGGAATCGGCCTTGGGTGAAGGCTCGCCGGACGCGGGCCCCCCCGGAAAAGAAATTTCGTTTATGAATCGAAACAGTCGGCTGTTCCAACTTATTTTTCTGGCGGCGGTCGGGTTGGTGCTGGGAACACTCGCCCAATTTGTGTTTGGCCCCCCCAACTCGCGATCGACCGAGCCACCCCGGGCATTTTCAGTCCCTCTCGAATCGGCACCATCGGCAGGCCCCGCCCAGGCAACCGCGGCTGGGGCCGATCAATCCAAGTGACGAATGCCGCCGCCTGACGCCGGCCGCCTGCTTCCCCGATTCCTGCTTTCCCTAAATAAAATTTCCCGTGAACCCTCAAATTCCGCCTTTTCACCGGCGCGAATTTGACAAAAAAGCGGCCGGAAGTCGACGCACCTTTAGCCCTCAAAATAACCTGACTCGTATAATCAAGAGGGCAGTTCAAGAGGCTCCGCCAAGAGACGGGCCGCCTCGGTAAACTCGCCGGCAACGCAAAGTTGCCGGCCAAAGTCCATGCCGAAGGTTCAGCTGCAAGTTTTCCGCAAATGAATCCGGAAAACTTCGCGGCAATCAATGAATGTCGCCCAGCAATCGCTGTGATGCTGAATTGAGTTTGAGGACGAGATTCATCACTCCAGATGAACTGCATCGTCATTCGCATCGTCATTCGCATCGTCATTCGCGTCCAGCCGAGGCGCGTCCAGCCGAGGCGCTTCGCCTCGTTTCCCCTCGGCCATCAAGAAACGGGCTTCGATCAAATGGGCTTAGAACATCCAGGCGAAGAGAGTTTGGGCGGAGCGCATCCCCGTTCAGAGGCCCCAGGCAATGGAGCCCCAGGCAATGGTGTCCCGCGCAGCGGTCATGCCGCTGACCCAATTTCCAATCTCCCTTGGTCGACGTCCCCCGGGCAGGACCAAGTCACCACGGCAGAGAGCACAGTGGGTGAGCCCGCCAACAGCCACCGCCCTCAGTCACCCCTCACAGGGGCGAACGCACTCGACCTTGCCACCGATTCACCTCTGGCTCGACGCTCCGCTCAACTCCGCCCGGCTGAGACCTTCGCGGGCGAAGCAGTCAATAAACTCTTCTGGCTGCTTTGCCTGGCGGCCCTGATTTTCGGCACCATGCAGCTTGGTCCTTATCTCGTCGAAAAGTATCAATACGCTGCAACCGCCGGACGCGTTAAGGCTGAGTACGAGAATGCCGTCAACATCCTGAAAAACAACCCCCTTGCAGGGATTTCCAAGGCCTACCAACTCGTCGCCCAAGCAGTCAAGCCGAGCGTCGTCAGCATCAAGTGCATCAAAGTCGCTTCTGTCGGCCGTCGCTCGCAAGCCATCATCGGAGCAGGGCAGGGGAGCGGAGTGGTCATCTCAGCCGACGGCTACATCGTCACCAATGCTCACGTGATTGAGGACTCCGGTGACATTTTGGTAAAGCTCTCGGACCGGCGGGAGTTTCCGGCAGTCGTTGTCGGAACTGACCCGTTGACCGATGTCGCCGTTCTCAAGATCAAGGCGGACAAGCTGATACCGGCCCGGTGGGGAGACAGCGAACTGCTTGAGGTCGGTTCGATTGTCTGGGCAATTGGAACGCCCTACGAATTGGAACAGACAGTCACCAGCGGAGTCGTCAGCGGGAAGAATCGCTATGAACGGGAGGGCGACCAGGAACGCGTTCAGCAGGAATTGATTCAAACAGATGCCGCAGTGAATCCCGGCAACAGCGGCGGTCCGCTGATCAACACGGAAGGACTGGTCGTTGGCATCAACACTTCAATTTACGGCGACAAGTTCCAAGGGATCAGTTTTGCCGTTCCCAGCCAGATTGTCCGCTATGTTACCGACCAGCTGATCACGAACGGAGAAGTCCGGCGCGGCTTTCTCGGATTTGTCCCGCATCCAGTCAGCGCCGCGCAGGCCGCGGTTCTTTCGCTTCCCGATTTTGACGGCGCGCGCATCGGCCAAGTCACCCCCAACTCACCAGCCGACCTGGCAGGGCTGCGAGTCGACGACGTTATCCGGCGTTGGAATGACGTCAAAATCAAGGACCACCGGGACGTTTTCCGGCTGGTGGCCACCACTCCACCCAACTCCAAAGCCCGGGTGGAGATCATTCGTGAGGGGCGACCCATCAATCTGGAAGTGGTCACCGGTGACCGGAAGCAACTTCAGCAGAGCTTCCCCCCCGACGGATTTCAGAATCCGCAGTAATCACCGGCCCGGGCGTGGTGATGTCCCCTCGGGACTCGCGCGGGCGGAGACCCCTTCGCTGGGTCATCTTCCGGGAGGGCGTTGCCCACCCTGCGGCTCCGATTTCCCCAGTCTCCTCGATAAAGTTTGGCTTGTTCGCTAGCAGTACAGCTCAATCCAGCTCGCCAGAGGCCGATTCGGATTGACGAAAAACTGTCTTTCGCTCCAAATCAGGGTCGCTGTCGCGCGAGCAGCTCAGTTCGGACAGCGATTCACATGGAGGTGAAGCATGGCCATTCGACAAATCGGTTCGTTATTGTTCCAGGTAATGGTACTGGCTTGCTGCTGGGAGCCACTGTCCGTTTTCGGGCAAAGTGAGTTGCCGCCGATTGTCCCTGCCAATTCTCCGACTGAGGAATTTCCCGCGCGGCGCAGTTTTCCTTCCCTGCCCCTGAACGACTTGCGATCGCCAGCGGTTGTGCCCAGCAGCAATTCACAGGAATTGCAACCGCAGTTTGCGCCGCCCAATTCGCCCCCTGCTGCCGTCGTGGCGCCAGCTCAAGCAGGCACGACCAGTGGCGTGTTTCTTCAGCCACAAGCCGCTCCGTCCGCGAACAACGCTCCGCTGAACCGGGCGCTTAACCCGGCGTTGAATCCAGTCACTCCAAGCGCGAGCGATCCTGCTGCCACCGCGCTTCAGGACCCAGCCCGTTCACGACCGCTCGGCTTGATTCCCGAGCGCGTTCAGGAACAGAACCGCGAGCCCGCCGCTCAACCGCTCAGCCGACCGGTCGAGTTGATCTCAGAGCCACTGATTCAAGACAATCAAGTCAGGCTCGCGTCCGGTATTGAGTCGGGGATCGGTCTGCCCAATCAGCTTTCCCGCGGGCCGGCGGGCGGCTCAATGGAACTGGCTCGGCAACTGCTCGAGCGCTATGACGTGCAGCGGGCCCCGGACCCTTTGCCGGGACGCCCAATTCGGCTGGAGGATGCCCTGCAAAACTCTCCCCCGGAGAGACGTCGCGCGATCGTCCGGCAGTATTGGCAGACTTATGCTGCCTGGGCCAGCTACCTCAACCGCTGCGAACGCTGCACTGAGCTGGCCCGACTTCATTCCGGTTCCGATCTGCAGCAATCGCAATTGCTCGAGAATAGTCGCCTGCTGGCAGAAGACGAGCGATTGCAGGCTGAAATTCGGCTGCAATGGGCCCAGCAGGAACTGGGCGGGTTAATTCCCTCCGCCGGGTCTGAGCTCTTGCCTTTGCCTGCGGACCAGCCTCTGGCTCAAGCCTACGAGACACACTCTGACTGGTATGTTGCCAATGGCTCACTTCCGCCGCAGCTGCAGACGATCGCGCGGGCATTGCCGAAACAATTACAGTTGCTGCAGCACCGGGCGCTGACCGCCGAAGCGGCCATGAACGGCGCCAATCGCAGCGGAGGCCAACTCGGCAGCGGGTTGCAGGATTTGCCGACACAATTGGCTGCGATTGCATTAGCGGGACAAGCGCAGCAGGCATTCCTGCAGTCCGTGGTGGACTACAACCAGTGGATCGCCGACTACTCGCTGAGCATCTCGCCGGCAGGACAAAACTCGAACTCAGTAGCCGCAATGCTCGTGGCGCCTCGTCGTCCGCTTCTGGAGACGACTCCCGCCGCGCTCGTACAAGGAATGCGCGGAGCCGCAGGGAGCCGAGTGGACGATCGCCCCCGTTTGACAACGGAACCAACCAGTGTGATTGAGCCGCAGGGCTTTGCTCCTCAGCGACAACCGATTGAACGCGTATCCGGATCGGAGCCAGCTTGGTCGCAAGGCGAGAGAGCTCTGCCTGTGGTAACCCCGGCGTTTGGTGGAAGCGGTTCAGGAGCAGCGCCGCAAGCGGGAACGGGGTTGACGCCTCCGAGCGGTGCTCCCGCTTCCTTCGCTCCCCCCCCGTCCGCAGAGAAGTTCCAACCTCAAACAGGCAACGCGGCTGGAGCCGGCAACTCCGCCCCGGTCGGCGGGAGCTTCTCGCCCCCCGGTTCGTTCACTCCGCCACCCAAGATCCCCTCCTTCGACTCACCACAACCCCAGCCCACCGCCGGCCAGCCCCCCGCTCAGTCGCCGCAGCCGCTCCCTCTGACGCCCTTTCAGGCGCCCCCGCAGACACCACCTCAGACGCCACCGGGCAGCAGCGGCACCGGCTTCAAGCTGGGTGGTTAGGGTGCCATCACCACGGTGCCATCACCTCGGTGAGAAAAGAAGCGGGGCGAGAGCTGAGCCGGAAAAGGACCGTGCCGGAGGAGTGCGGCTGGAATGGTTCGCCGGACTGCAGGATAAGCTCGCCGGGCCGCATGGCACCGACAGAGCCTCCCGCAGGAAGCAACCGCCCTGTGTGCCGCGCGGTGTAGTCTTTACCTACCCTGCGAGTCATTTGGCTCGTCGGGCGAGCCGCGTAGTCCCGGTTCTGGCTCGCGTCCGATCCGGCGGCGCACAGCCTCGCGCAGCAAGTATTCGATCTGGCCATTGACGCTGCGCATTTCCTGATCAGCCCAGGACTTCAGCTGGTCAAAAAGCCCTTTCGAGATTCTCAGCGGAAACGCCTTGCGCTCGTCGTCCATTCCTTCTCTCTGCAATCTCTTTCGCTGAATGCCGGGCTGAACCCTGCCCCAGCCTCGGCTTGCGTTAGCCGTCTTACCGGGTCCCTGCGTTATCGGCAAAGGGCGGGTCACTCAGCTCGAGCCAGCAAACTTTTGGTCAATTAGTTATGCAACGTGCCGGTGTTGATGACCGGATGAGTCTCATTCTCGCTGCAGAGGACCACCAGCAGGTTGCTGACCATTGCCGCACGTCGTTCGTCATCGAGTTTGACCACTTGTTTGTCGGCCAGTTCCGTCAAAGCCATCTCAACCATCGAGACTGCGCCATGAACAATTTTCTGCCGGGCGGCGATCACCGCTTCCGCTTGCTGTCGGCGCAGCATTGCCTGGGCAATTTCGGGGGCGTAGGCCAAGTGAGCGAGGCGGGCTTCTTCGACAACGACGCCCGCGTTTGCCAAGCGGTTTTGCAACTCGGCCTGTAAATCGTGCGAGATTTCATCGAGTCCGCTCCGCAGCGTGATTTCGCCTGCCTCGCCATCATCGTAGGCGTAGCGACTGGCGAGCAGTCGAACGGCTGATTCGCTCTGCACGGAGACGAACTCTTCGTAATTATCGACATCGAACAATGCTTCCGCGGTGTCGGCAACGCGCCAGACCACGACCGCGCCAATTTCGATCGGATTTCCGCGTTTGTCGTTGACCTTCAGCTTTGGTGTGTTGAAGTTGCGCGCTCGAACGGAAATCCGCTTTTTGGTGTTGAACGGATTCGTCCAGTGGAATCCGCTGCGGCGCTCCGTCCCCACGTAATCGCCAAAGAGAATCAGAGCGCGAGCCTCGTTCGGCTGGAGTGTGAAAAAGCCTCCCATCCAAATCAGGTTGAGGATGGTGTGGAGAATCGCCAAGCCCAGCAGCCAGAAGTTCGGATAACCAACCGCTTCGAGTCGGGCCTCCGTGTCTCGGGCAAACCAGACCCAGAGCGCGACGTTTGCGGCGATGCTGAGAAACATCAGCAGCAACATCAACCAGCCGCTGAGGGTTTTTACTGGAACTTCTTTGGTGTGCGTGTGCATGCGTCATCAACTCCAAAAAGGGAACGGTCTGCTCGGCTGTCAGGGGGATACCCGCCCCACAGCCCATTCCAGGCTGCCGAGAGACAATTCCCGAGCAACTCCTGGCCCCCCCCAGCGATGTCCCATGCAAGGCTGGGGTGAATGGGAAGCTGGTTCCCATCGCGAGAAGATATTCGAATGATATCATAAAGATATTGGCAAAAAAGAGCCGACCGAAAAAAAACCGTAAACCATTGAAAATCAGGGACTTAAGACCGATCCCCAAATTCCGTCCCGCCACTTAGCGACTGTTTTTCGGGTCTGGACGGTGCCGGACCAGGCGATTTGGTTCCGGTCGCTCCGCCGCCTCGCCCCCCCGCCCAAGGGGAGGAGCTGAGCGTTGCCGCCGGTCTGGATGCAGGACGGAACGGCTTGCTTCCACAATTCGCATCGGGTGGCTTTTTCAGTGTTCCCGAGTAGCGTGAGTTGCGCGCGCAGTCCTCGGCGAAATCGGCTGGCTTGCAGCGGCGCATTCTGGTGCGGAGAGCGTTAAACTGGAGGCCGGTGAATTCTGAACTTATTTGCTTTGAGACAACTCGGGAGCCGCGATGACAGCCTCTTCTGGAAAACCATTAGCACCCGCGCAGCAAACTGCCCCTACTCGGCGCGAGTTCGTCCAAAGCGCGACGGCTGCCGCCGCGACCTTGGTCGCTGCCCCTACCCTGCTGCTTCCCAAGCGAACTGCCTCGGACCACCCCGTGATTGGAGCAGGGGAGTATCGCTTTGAGTGCCATCATCAATGGGGCGAGCTCCCCAGCGGTCACCACTACGGCGACGCATCTCACGGGGTTTGCATTGACAAGCAAGGCTGCTTTTACATTTCTCATCAAGGCAAACCTGGGTCGATTTTCGTCTTTGACCCGGATGGCAAATTCATCAAATCACTCGCTCCCGAGTTCGAAGGCAACGGGCACGGAATCGATATTCGGGAAGAGAACGGCCAGGAGTTTCTCTATCTGTCGCCGGCCTTCGATCAAAACGGCTTTGCAAAAATTGACCTCAACGGCGAGTGGGCCTGGCGGAAGCCGCTCAAGGTGATTCAGGAAGAAACGGGGCTTTACAAGGAAAAGATGCCCTTTCGCCCAACCAACACCAGCTTCGCCCCTGATGGCGGCTTTTTCCTCGGCGATGGCTACGGCAGCAATCTGATCCACCAGTACGACAAGGACGGCAAGTACATTCGGTCGATTGGTGGCACCGGTCAGGCCGACGGTCAATTCCAGACCCCTCACGGCCAATGGCTTGATGCGCGGGATGGCCAACCCAAATTGGCTGTCTGCGACCGGGCTAACAAACGGTTGCAGTTTTTCGATATGGATGGGAAGTTCCTGAGTAAACTGGATGGATTCCTGTTCCCGGCGGATATCGATATCCAAGGCGACCTGATGGTAGTGCCTGACTTGCATTGCCGCGTGACGCTGCTCGACAAGTCCAACAAGGTTCTGGCTCAATTGGGTGACGATCCCCAGTGGCGACAGCAAGCTCTGGATGGCTTCAAGATGCGTGGCACCCCCGCCGAATGGCGTCCGGGTAAATTTGTTCATCCTCATGATGCCTGCTTTGATCACCAAGGCAACATCATGGTCACCGAATGGGTCACCACGGGCCGCGTGACCAAGCTTCGCAAAGTCTGAGAACATTCCGGGCCCGCTGGTGAATTCCGGCTGAGGCAGCGGGTGACTCCGTTCCCCTCGTGCAGCATTCCGCCGGAGGACAGGTCCGGGCCGGGAATCCTGTTGGGCAACCTGAGCAAACAAGGCAATCCGATGACCCCAACCCACGAGCCCATTCCACGACCAGCCAAGTGGGGAGTCTACTCCACTTGGCCCGAGGAAGGCTTGCACAATGTGCATCCGGAGGATTACTGGTTGGCCGAGCGGCTGTTGCCCGGAAACAGGATATTCCAGCGCAGCGATTTGGATGACGATTACAACTTGCTGATTTATGGTCGGCATCAGGTCCGCGTTCGCCCGACGCTGTGGGTGGAAACGCCCGAGCCGCCGTTCAAATTGGGCGAACAAGTGGAAGTTCGTTCCCAGTTGGGCCGGTTAACTCCGCAAATCGCCCGCATACATCAGGTCCTCTGGAACCCGCGTTCCCGGCGAATCGAGTATGAATTGGCCGCGTTTGGCCGAAAAATCCCGGGCCGTTTTCTGATCGCCGATCTCCGCTCCACCAAGCGAATGGCTGGAGCGCTGTCCCTTTTGGGAGGCTAGTTTCAGAGCCACCGAAACGACTCGCGGCTCGCAGCATTCGCGTGAGCAGGCGGAACGGCAACTTGCCTGCCCAGCGCAAGTCTCGTCAGCGCAAGTCTCGTCAGCGCAAGTCTCGTCAGCGCAAGTCTCGTCAGCGCAAGTCTCGTCAGCATGCGCGCTCCGTTGAACGGCAAGTTGCTCCAAGGCGGGGCGCTTTTCGGCTCTGTTTCCCCCCGAAGATTTGCTGCTTGCTGTTATCGATCAGAACGCTCGTAAGCGATCGGCGCTCCGCCTTCCGGATTTAGGATGCCGCGCGCGTCAAACTCGCTGTTAATCTGCGCAGCCTACCAGCGATGCCGCAATTCTGGGTAATTTGCGAAGGCAATTCTGCCAGCAGTTTGGTGCCAGCAGCCCGCATATTTTGCCAAAAAAGAAGATCTTGCCACGGATCCGTTTGATATTGACCGCGCCCTCTGCCGTTCCTTAATTACAGCCCACGAAAACTTTAATGCCGTGCGCTGTCTTCGGACTCGTCGCCGGTTCTGCGCTTTGGGTACGCAAAGAATCGGAGACGACTTGGAGTTGACAACAGCTCCACAGAATCGTGGCTGACAGGCCTCCCCCCGGGAAGTCTGGATCCGGCTGGCAGCGATCCGTTTTTTATTGGGTATCCAGCGTCACGTCACAAGGAGAGATGCGTGAGAGTCTCCGATTTTTTCAGCAAGCGCTTTTGGTCTGCGGGCTTGATCGTCGTGATCACCGCGGGTCAAGCCATTGCAGTCGCTCAGGGGCAAGCTCCCCAGCAGCCTGCAACTGCCAGCCAGCCGGCTCAAGCCGGGACGGATCGAATCCAGTCCTGGTTGCGAGATGCCGAGCAGGCGATGAGCCAAGGCAAGAAGGATCTTGCCGGCCGCTACCTTGAAGTCGCGACCGCAGTCGCGAAGCAACCCGGGCAGGATCCTGCTGCAATGCAGCAGATCGAAGCCCTCCGTACAAAAATGGGGCTTCCCGCCCCGGCAGCTCCGGCAACTCCGGCTGCTGCTCCCGCCGTCAACCCCGCGATGCAATCGCTGGCCCAGGCCCGCAAGGCACTGGCCGCCGGTGATTTGGCAGCTGCCTCTCGACACCTGCAACAGGCTGAACAGCTGGGCGGTGACTTTACCGCTTGGGGTGATTCACCTGCCAAGGTCGCGACCATGATCAAGCGACAGGGCGAACTGGTCGAGATGTCCAAGAATGGCGATGCCAACCAGTTCAACCTGCAAGCCGCCAAGTTCCTCATGGAGCAAGCGGACCAGATGCTGGTCCACAAGGACTGGAGTTCGGCTGAGCAACTCGTCCAGCAGGCTGGCAAGTTCCCGGTCGACTTCAAGACTGTGGGAATGGACCCGCAGATGATGCTGACCAAAATCAGTGTGGCTCGCGGCGACGCCATGCCGGCTCCGCAGACTGCGGCAGCACCGATGAACGCGGCTGGCGGAAATCTGAACGAGTGCCTCAAGCTGATGTCTCAGGCTCAACTGGCTGTCGACCAGGGTCGCTGGGAAGAAGCCGCTTCGCTGGTTGCCAAGGCCAAGGCGATGAACGTCCCTGAATCGGCCTTCACTGCCGAGCAGGTCCGCCCCTGGCAACTCGAGTTGACCGTGCAAAAGGCAATGAAGACTCGCGGCTCCGCGGGGACAGTTGCTCCGGCCAGCTTCACTGACGGCGCTCCCGCCATGGTCTCCAATGCGGGCTACGTTCCCGAGCAGGATCAAACCAAGGTTGCTCCGGTCTCGGCGACGGAAGCCAAGTCTCAGGAGTCGGAAGAGATCGACCTCAGCGCCCTGAACGACACCGAACAGGCGATGTTCCGCCAGCTCCACGGCAGCGTCTTCAAGACTCGCGCCGAAGCCGAGCGGATCATCTCCAAGGATCCGCAGGCCGCTCTCTCCAAGATGATGGAACTCCGCAGCGAGGTCTCCGCCAGTGCCTTGTCCGAAACCAACAAGGGTCCACTGCTGACGATTGTCGATCGCGACATTCAGGAGATGCAGCGCTACATCCAGCAGAATCTGCCGGACATCCAGAATCAGCAGGCCAATTCAGAGCGTCTGGAACAAGTCGAGCTGACCCGCGAACAGCGGTACCAGGTCGAAAAGCAAATCCAGAAGCTGGTGGAAGACTTCAACCGTCTCCTCGACCAGAAGCGTTACGCTGAAGCCGAGCAGGTCGCTCGTCAAGCTGCCGAACTCGACCCGGACAGCGAAGTCGCTTCGCTGCTGTTCGAGAAGGCCAAGATGAGCGCCCGGATGGGTGAGCTTGATGCTCTGGCTGACGCGAAGGAAAGCAATATCCAAAAGGCGATTGGCCGCGACATGGAGGAACTCGGAACTCCCATGGATGCAGCCGTGCCGATGCAGTTCGGCGACGCCGAGATGTGGAACCGTCGGACCCAAATGCGGCTGAAAGCCCTCGGCGACCGCCAATATGGTTCGGATGCCGAACGGAACATCTGGAATGCCCTGAAGAACACCAAGGTTCAGGGCGACTTCCGCGGTCCGTTGTCAGAAGCGATTGACCAACTCTCCCAGCAGGGTGGAGTGAATATCGTGTTCGACCAACTGGCTCTGGCCGCTGAAAATGTCGATTCCAGCCGTCCAGTGGACGTGCCGATTCGTGAACCAATCTCCCTGCAGAGCGCCCTCAACGTGGTGCTCGGCTCGGTCGGTCTCGTCTTCACCGTCGAAGACGAAGTGATCAAGGTCACCAGCCGGAATGCTCAGCGGAAAAACGTGGAACCCAAGACCTACTACGTGGGTGACTTGGTAACTCCGATTACTCCGCAGCAAACGCCTTCCCAGATGAACTTTATCACTCCTCAACCCTCGCTGAATACCCAAAACTCGATTTTGGCTCAAAACCAGCCGCAGCAGCCTACTCAGCCAACCAGTGTGGCTGCGATGGCCCAGCAGTTGCCTGGTGGAATGATGGGCCCGGGTGGTTGGGGCATGCTTGGCCGGAATGACTACAACAGCGGTCCGCAAACGGGCATGCCGGTTTACAACTCGATGGGGGCTCCCCAACTCGGCGGTGTGACCGAAGCGGACTTCCAACCGCTGATCGACCTGATTCAGAGCACCATCGCTCCGGATGAATGGTCGGAAACCGGACAGGGTGACGGTACCATTCAGCCGTTCGTCCCCAACCTCAGTTTGATTGTCTCGCAAACCCAGGACATTCAGGACCAGATTCAAGATCTCTTGAAGCGGTTGCGGGAGCTGAACGACGTTCAAATCGTCGTCGAAGTCCGGTTCGTCACCTTGCGGGACACCTTCTTCGAACGAATCGGTATCGACTTCGACTTCAATATCAATGAAAACTCGGGACTGACCCAGCCAATTGGCGATACGGTCAACCCCAGTACGGTCATTGGTCTTGATCCGACGGGCGTTCCGACAGCTGATCTCGACCTGCAGTTCAATCAGGGCAGCTTCTCGTCTGCGGTCCCAACCTTCGGTGGATTCGACCCTTCGACGGCCGCCAACTTCGGGTTTGCGATTCTCAGCGATATTGAAGTCTTCTTCCTGATTCAGGCAGCCAAGGGCGACCAGCGGACCAACATCTCGCAGGCTCCGACCGTGACCATGTTCAACGGTCAAAGCGCGAGCGTGTCAGACTTCCAGGCTCGTCCGTTTGTCACCTCCGTCATTCCCATCGTGGGCGATTTCGCCGTGGCTCACCAGCCCGTGATCTCGATTCTTCCTGATGGAACGACCCTCAACGTTCAGGCGGTCGCTTCCGACGACCGTCGCTTCATCCGCATGTCGCTCGTGCCGTTCTTCAGCACGATTACCGATGTCAAAACCTTTACCTTCGATGGCCGACGCCGCGTGCGTCGAACCTCCGACAACCTGCTTCAGGACCTGTTGGACTTGGGTAACGGCGATAACAACGATAATAACGATGGCGAAAACAATGAAATTGAAACCGAGTCGCAAGGCGTGACCATCCAGCAACCGGTGATCGCCGTCACCACTGTCAGCACAGTGGTCAGCGTTCCGGATGGTGGTACGGTTCTGCTCG
Source organism: Blastopirellula sp. (assembly GCA_021298375.1). Taxonomy (GTDB): domain Bacteria; phylum Planctomycetota; class Planctomycetia; order Pirellulales; family Pirellulaceae; genus BJ22. Next base: position 25,413 of record JAJTFE010000007.1, read on the forward strand.
GCGGGATCAAGCGAATGCAGGAAGGCCGCATCGAACGCGGTGTTCCAATGCTCAGCAACATCCCGTACATCAATCGACTCTTCAAGAACGTTGCTGTTGGCCGCGAAACCTCGAACCTGATGATGATGGTGACTCCACGCATCATTATTCAGGAAGAGGAAGAGCAGGCCCAAGTTGGACCAGTAGGTAACTAACACCTACGGAGCTGAGAACTTCGTCGGCCACAGCTTCTCACGCGGTCGTCGTGGCCCGACGTTGGTTCCAGCAAATACTACCCAAAAGAAAACGGCATCTCTCAAACCGCTGGCGAGAAATCGTCAGCGGTTTTTTTGTTTCACTCCACAAAGCGATCGCTATCCCTCAACAGAGTTGCCAACCTCTGTCTCGACCCGAAGTGCAAGGTTCGCCGTAAAAGCCTGGAAACAGCTTTCCCGCGCTGAAGAGAAAGCTCGGGATCATTTATCAAGGACCGCCGAAAGACGATTCGTTTGGGATCCGCAGTGGGCCCGCTTGCTGCCAGTCGAGTCGACGCAGATCATCCTGCCGAGCTGCTTGCATCTTCTCCCCAGCATCGCAGCCGAAAGCGTGGCCGAAGTTGCAAGTGCGAATTCCGCAATGGCGAAGGCTGAGTGCAGTCGTCGCAGCGTCGCCTGAAGCAAAGGGAAATCCCCACGTCCTTTTTATCAGACCGCTTGCCCATCAAGCTTTGAGGGAGCCCCCGCCGGAATGCACTACTCGATTTCGCGGAGCGGGGCGGTCGCTCCGTCCTCTGCCGGAAGACTGGAAACAGGGGGCTGCGTTGTGCCTCCAGTGCGATACTCGATCTGTGGCAAATCATCAATGCAGCTGGTTTCCGCGTTTACCTGATAGTAATCCAGCACAACCCCCATCGCCCGTCTGAGGTTGATTTGAGCCCGCTTCAACTCCAACTCGGCCAGCGTCACCTCTCGCTCCTGGTCGGTAACTTTTTGCTGGGCAGCCAGCAACTGATCCAAAAGCAAGCTTTGAGTTTGCCCCTCAAACCAATCTCCCTCAACCAGCGGAAATGCGTCCCAGCGGACTTCCAATTGCTTGAGCTCGGCCAGGACTGCATCGAGCGCGATCTGGGCGGAATCGAGCGTTTCTATTCCCGAATTGAGGGTCCTGAAGCCCTTCTGCGTTTCGGCAATCACGGCGATCGTGGCCCGCTCCAATTCATTTTGATAGCGGACGTATTCCAGACGGTTCTGGCGGTTGCGGCTGGTTGCGGCCCGATTCCACCAAGGGAACTCATATTGCAATCCAGCCGAGTAGCCGGGAGTCGAATTGACGAATTGCTGCTCCCAAGCTTGCCCCAGAGCCGAGTCACCCTTCAGACCCTTGACATAAGTCCCGAATAACAGGGACAAGTCTGGCAGCATTTCGTTCCGCGTCACATCATTGCGGACAGCTGCTGCCTTGAGCTTGTTCATCGCCTCACGAATTTCCGGGCGATTTGCCAAAGCCACTTCGACCGTTTGCGAGAGTTCCAGTGGCTCGACCACCTCTTGTGGCGGTTCCACGGTAAGCAATTCAATCTGATCCGAATCGATGAGCTGGGTATCGCCGACAATCTGGCGAATTTCAGTCTCTGCATTGCGAACATCCCGCAAAGCGTTGGCCAACTGGACCCGTCGCGACGTAACGGCCGCGCGAGCCTGCGCGAGCTGCAGGGCCTGAACGTCAAAATTGGCTCGCGCTTCAAGCCGCTTGAGAATCGCCTCGCTCCGCTGCAGATTTCGCAGCATCTGCAAGTAGATTGCCCGCTTGGCATACAAATCCCAATAAGCACTGACGGAACGAGCCAGTTCCTCCTGAATCCTCCAGGAAACCTGATCCCAGGAAGCCCCGGCGTTCAACTGGGCAATCACGATTTGTGAACGGTTGTAAGTCTGGCCGGCCCCACGCAACAGCGGTTGCTGAAGATTGATCGCCAGTGTCGCAGTTCCCTGATCCTGAGGCACAAAGAATCGCGAATTGCTGTTTTGGAATCCCAACAGCTGCGACGCTTCAATCTTTCCACCCGTGAAGTATTTGCGGCGAATTCCCGCCTGCCCCGTCCAGATGTTGTCTTTGAGAAACGGCAAGCCACCGGTAGTCAACGTATTGCCCACCGGGTCGGTGCGGTCGTCGTACAAGGTTCTGGCAAACAAAACCGGGTCAAATCCGGCCCGAGCGATCGTCGCGTCCTCCTCCCGTACCAATGGCTCCTGGCTGATCGCCTGCAGGTAGGGCGAGCCACGCAGCGTCAACTGAATCAACGCTCCCAAGTCCAGCGGTTCGTTTTGAGGCAAACCGCAAAATGGATTGGCAACTTCCACTCGCCACCACGTTTCCGGGGTCACCTGCTCCAGCGTGACTTGCTCTGGAGTTGCTTGTCCCTCAGTTGCTTGAGTTGTTTGCCCCGCTTCCTGCGCGACTTGCTCTGATGCCAAACGACTGGGGAGAGCCTGGTTGCGCGGGGCAGTCTCACTCGGAATTTCGGCAGATGGTCGAGCTACCGCAGTGGGCAATTCCGCTGGCAAACCTTGAAAACTCAACTCTGGGGGCTCAGCGTTTTTCCCGGGGAGTTCGCTCTCTGGTTCTCCCTCCTGGTTGGCCGGCAGGTTTCGAAGCTGAATCCCATCGAGCTGGGCCACTTGCCTTTCAGGCAGCGGCAAATCCCGGATGAGCACCACGCCGGAACCCGAAGACCGTGGTTGCTCGCTCTCGCGCCCGCCCCAAGCCTCCGTTCCTAAGCTTGTTTTCGCTGGAATAGCGGGGGGACTCGCAGACGCGGTGGCCAACTTCCGCAGCGGATTCTCGGGTTTGGCCGAAATCCGCAGTCCTTCGGAAGCGAGAGACCACTCACGAGAAGTCAGGGACCAGTCGTTTATCCCGTAAAAACTTCGCAAGTCCGCGGTCACTGCGCTGGGTTCGGCATCCAAGTCAAACTTCAGAAGCGCCGGCTCTTGAGCCGTCAAGCTACCCAAACAAACCCAGCCGCACGCCAACGAGCAGGCCTTCAGCCACGCCGCTCGCTGCGCTCGCCAGCCAGCTGTTCGCCGGACTTGGATTGGGTTGTTTAACTTGGTTGCAGTCACAATTGTTCTCGCAATGGTAACGGTCATGACAATTCATCGCCCTGAAACAATCGGATCGATAATCCCCAGCCAATCAAATGTGCTGATTTCGCTCACGGCCCGCGGCACATTGGGCACGACCGGAATAGCTTGACATACGCGCTTCAGAGAAGACTCAGAGCAGGCCAGAGGTCGACGATAAGCGCTCGCTTTAGAGGCAAATCCGTTAAGTTCGCTGTCATTTGCCAATCTGATCACCGTCTCCTCAAACGCCGGACCAGACCAGGCCCTCCCACTCCACCGCGCGGATGGTATTGCTGCCCCTGCGCGGGGGATAAATCCAGCCAACTCGACTCTAACGATTGCGCGGCTTGGAAAGCTTCGGCAAACAAAAATCACTAGGAAATACCGGCAGTTTGGGCAGCTTTTGAGCGATACAGTTAACGTGGCTCGATCTGATCAACGAGCTGTTAGCTTGCGCGCAAATCTCAAATTCCCATGAACGAACGCAAATTCAATCCGCGAACCTCGCGTTGGATCCCCCGCCGTGTGCGGGTGCTCTATCGCTTGCTGCGCACTGAATTCGCGAAGAAAACCAGCCAGCCCGTCGACCGGATTTTCGCCCACGAACTCGAGCCGCGGGTCCTGTACGACGCTTCCCCGCTGGCAGTCGCCTTCCCCGGTGACTCCCTCGATGTAAATGAGCAACCGGAACAAAACCTGTTTCCGGACACTCAAATCCAACCGCTGTTTGATTGGGCTGATGTTCCCCTGACACCGGAACTCGTCGAGCCCTCCTCCCCTCACCAAGCCGCCGTCGGCAGCGAACTCTCGAGCCTTTATGCTGAACAAGCCTCCTCCTCTGTCGAGTTACTGGCAATCGACTCCCGCATTCTGCAGAGCGAGTCGCTGCTCGATCAGTTGACATCGCTCGATCACGGCTATCGCAACCTGGAGGTAATTGTCGTCGACCCTGATTCCAGTGGGGTTAATGTCTTAAGCGAGCGCCTCAAGACATTGAAACATGTTGGTGCCATCCACCTCGTTGCCTGGGAACAGGAACAAGGCACCTGGCTTGGGCAATCCGACCTTGGTTCTGCTGCCGTTTCCGGGTTGAGTTCAACCTTTACACTGTGGCGACAATCGCTCGATCCAGACGGCTGCATTCTGCTCTATGGCTGGCCGGATGCATCTGCATCAAATCCGCTTCAACTGGCGGAGCAAACCTTGCTCTGGAGCGAGCCCGGGATCGAAGAATCCCTGTCACATGCCGAATCATGCACGATTCAGCTCACCGCCGGCTTCTACGGGGAAGCCGAAAATCACGACCCAGCTGACACTCTCGAACGGGACCTCGAGACTCTGCTCGGGGTCAGCACGCAATTGGCAACGGGTTGGCTCGACGCTCCCTCGGTTGCCGTCAATGGAGACTGGTCGGACGCCTTTCAAGAGGCGGAACTGGCCGAATGGAACGCACTCCCATCCACCTCCACTTTTGGAACTCCTCCCCGCGAGGAAGTGGTTTTTATTGACGGCTCATTGGCCGGCGTCGATTCCCTGGTTGCTGCCTGGAGCATGGAGGCCGACCCATGGCGAAATATCACCATTGTGGTGATCGATCACGGCGATGACGGAATCAACTTCATCGGCCAGTACCTCGCTGAGTCGCAAACCCGATTCTCCGCCGTACACCTCGTCTCACACGGCTTCGCTGGTGGCTTCCATTTGGGCTCGGCAGTCTTGACCGGAGGCAGTCTCGACTTTTATCAGGAGTCCCTGGCCAACTGGCAGCTCAATCTGACCGATCATGCGGATCTGCTACTCTATCTACCGGCTCGACCCGAGTGGGCGGCGATTGGAACCTTGAGTTTCAGGTCGGCCAGTTCACTGCAGATAGCAGCTTGAGGGCAGACGCATCTTGGGAGCACTTGCTTCTCACTTACACCGTTGCCGACGACTTCGGCACTGCCGCCTACAGCAACAATTCCGGGACGAACAATTGGGCCGCAAACTGGACGGAAAATGACGGAGGCTCCGGTCCGACAGCGGGCTCAATCTACATTTCGGGAGGTGGGTTGATTTTCCGCCCCGAGACTAACGGGGAATGGATCTCGCGACAGGCAGACCTATCCGGGGCGCACTCGGCGACGCTGAGTTTCACTTTTGATAACACGATGGACAGCCAAGGGGACGCTGTCCAGATCGACCTGCAAATTTCGGCCGATGGCGGAGCAACCTGGTCGACTTTGGATTCGTTCAGCAACACAGTCAATACAGCGGCAGGCTCCAAGAGCTACGATATCACGTCGTCCATCGCGTCGAATACAACCGTCCGGTTCATTGTGACGGACAATGACGGCAGCCCGGTTTATCTTTATCTGGACAACTTCCAGATCTCTTACCAAATCAACGCAGCCCCGACAGCTGTCGCGGATACAGCGATCGCCGTCGAAGCAGGCGGGGTCAGCAACGGGACCGCTGGCACCAATCCCAGCGGAAACGTACTCACGAATGACACCGACCCCGATGCCGGCGATACCAAGACTGTCACCGGGGTCGCAGCTGGTACAGTAGGCAGCGCCAGCGGTAACGTCGCCTCGAATGTGACCGGTACCTACGGCTCTATCAATATCAGCGCGAGCGGCGCCTACACCTACACGGTCGACAATAGCAACGCCGCTGTGCAGGCCCTCCGCACCAGCGGCAATACCCTGACCGACACCTTCACCTACACGATGCGGGACGCGCTGGGCCTGACCAGCACCACCCAAGTCACGATCACCATCCAAGGCGCCAACGACGCGCCGCATGACCTGCTGGGCGCCCTGAGCATTGCCGAAAACGTCGCCAATGGCTCGGCGGTCGGAACCCTTACCCGCAGCGACGTCGACACGGGCGATACCGCGACTTACTCGCTGCTCGACGATGCCGGCGGACGCTTTGCAATCAACAGCTCGACGGGCGTGGTCACCGTCGCCAACGGCTCACTCCTCGACCGGGAGGCTGCCGCCAGCCACAACATCACCGTCCGCGTCACCGACACGGCCGGCGCAACTTACAGCGAGGTAATGACCGTCACGATCACCGACGTCGACGAGTTCGACGTCGGAGCGGTCAGCGACAGCAACGCTGCCGCCAACTCCCTCGCCGAAAACTCGGCCAACGGCACCGCCGTCGGGATTACGGCTTCGGCCTCCGATGCCGATGCCACCACCAATACGATCACGTACACCCTCGACAACAACTCGTTCGGACGCTTTGCGATCAACAGTTCGACCGGCGTGGTCACGGTCGCCAACAGCAGCCTGCTCAACTACGAAGCCGCCACCAGCCACTCCATCACCGTCCGGGCCACCTCGGCTGACGGCAGCTGGTCAACCCAGACCTATACGATTAGCCTCACGGACGTCGACGAGTTCGACGTCGGAGCCGTTACTGACACCGAGACGGCCGCCAATTCGGTTGTCGAAAACTCGGCCAATGGGACGACAGTCGGGATCACCGCCTCGGCCTCCGACGCTGACGCCACCACCAAGACGATTACCTACACTCTGGATAACAGTGCCGGTGGACGGTTCGCCATCAACAGTTCCACCGGCGTGGTTACGGTTGCCAATAGCTCATTGCTCGATCGCGAAGCAGCCGCCAGCCACTCGATCACCGTCCGGGCCACTTCCGCCGACGGCAGCTGGTCGACTCAGAGCTTCACCATCAACCTCACCGACGTCGATGAGTTCGACGTCGGCGCAGTCACCGACGGCAACGCTGCCGCCAACTCCGTCGCCGAAAACTCGGCCAATGGCACAGCCGTGGGCCTCACCGCTTCGGCTTCTGACGCCGACGCCACTACCAATACCATCACCTACACCCTCGATGACACCGCCGGCGGACGCTTTGCGATCAACAGCTCGACCGGCGTCGTCACCGTCGCCAACGGTAGCCTGCTCGATTTCGAAACAGCGACCAGTCACAACATCACCGTCCGGGCCACTTCGGCCGACGGCAGCTGGTCCACCCAGACCTTCACGATCAACCTCACCAACGTTAACGAAACTCCTACTGCCGTTGCGGACACGGCGATTGCGGTCGAAGCGGGTGGGGTCAGCAACGGGACCGCCGGTACTAATCCCAGCGGAAACGTGCTCACGAACGATACCGATGTCGACGCTGGTGATACCAAGGCCGTCACGGGCGTCGCAGCTGGCACGGTGGGCAGTGCCAGCGGTAACGTCGCCT
>JAJTFE010000217.1 GCA_021298375.1 Blastopirellula sp.
TCACGTTTCGAGACCGGCTAGAGGGAAACTCTAAGGCGAACTGGCGGGAGGCGGTGGCGGTCATTTTTCGGGTCCTGCAACTTCGTTGCGGGGGGTGATAACCGGAAGAAAAGTCCGGTTTGCCCGGTATTTTTCCCGCTGATCGACCGTGAAAGTCGCGCGACTCGCTTTCCCGCGCGATTCCAGCGATTGAGAATTGGGCTAGAATATGCAGATCGCCACGCGGGCATGACTCAGGGAGGTCAGCGGTCGTGGTCGTTCTCAGGGGAGATGAAAAGCGTTCTTGAGAGGAATCTGGAGCCGGTAGGGGCCTCGTTAGGGGCTCGTTTGCTGTGCGAAAGGGAGACGAGTCGTCGACGCTGGCGATTGGTCTGCATTCGGAGACCCGATTCCGTGACTCAAGACGGCGCTTAGGAATACATGGCCAAGATTACTGGCTCTCTTTCTCAATACCCGGCCCGAGTTTCTTTTGTGGCCTTTGTGCTGCTGATCCTGCTTGGCACGGTATTGCTGTGCGCTCCCGCGTCGCATGCCAAGGCGGAGCAACCGATAACCTGGCTGGAGGGGTTGTTCACCTGCGTCAGTTCGGTCTGCGTGACGGGGCTGACCGTGCGTTCCACGGGGAATGACTTTTCGCTTTTTGGTCAGCTGGTAATTATGGTTTTGTGCCAGATTGGGGGGTTGGGGATTTTGACGATCACCAACTTCGTGATGCTGCAGTTTGGCGGGGCTTTGGACCTGCGCGACAAGCGTCTGTTAAAGGAGACTTTGGGGACTGAGGGGGCGGTCAATTTTCGCTGGGTGCTGAAAAACGTACTTTTTTACACGCTGATCGCGGAGTTCTTGGGCGCTTTCGTCTTGTTCGTTCGGTTCAGCTTCGAAATGACGTGGCTTCAGGCGGCCTGGCACGCCGTATTTCACAGCGTGACCGCGTTTTGTAACGCGGGTTTTTCGCTCAATGACAGTAATTTGATTGCTTATCAAAGCGACTGGACCGTGATTCTGACGATTTCGCTGCTGGTGGTTGGCGGCGGGTTGGGTTTTCCGGTGATTCTCGATTTGTTGCGCCAGCAGCGCAAGCCTTGGGGCGAGCGTTTCGATAGTTTGCATCTGCACAGCAAGCTGATTTTGTTGGGCACCGGAGCGTTGCTGCTGGGGGGAACGCTGTCGTTCATGTTGTTTGAATGGAACGACTCGCTTCGCGGCAAGGATTGGCAGAGCAAGGTTTTAATCCCTTTTTTTCAGAGCGTAACCTGTCGCACAGCGGGATTTAATTCAATTGATCAGGCGGAATTGAATGGCGCCTCACTGTTCCTTTCAATTTTCCTGATGCTGGTCGGCGGCGGACCTTGCTCGACGGCGGGCGGGGTCAAGGTGACGGCGCTGGTGATGTTGGTTTTGAAGTCACTTGGAAGTCTGAGCGGTCGCGCGGGGATCACGGTTTTTCGCCGGACAATTCCGCAGGGTTCGGTCGACAAGGCGACGACAGTCATCCTGTTTTATGTGTTTATTGCCGGGTCGGGCCTGTTGTCGATTTTGACTCTCGAGGACAGTTTCGGCGGGATTGATGGTCGCCAGAATTTTCTCCCCTGTCTGTTTGAGGTCGTTTCCGCTCTGGGGACGGTAGGCTTGTCGGTGAACATGACGACCCAACTTTCCGACCTGAGTTTGATTGTCCTGATTCTGTTGATGTTTATTGGTCGGTTGGGACCGATTACCGTCTTTGCGGCTTTGTCGTTGCCGGAACACGACCGCGCCCTGAAGTACGTCTCCGAGGAACCGTTGGTAGGTTAAAAGACGCATGTCAAAAACAAAGCATTTTGTCCTGATTGGGCTCGGCTCCTTTGGAACTGCGGTGGCCCAGCGGTTGAGCCACAATGGCTGCCGGGTTACCGGGATCGACGCCAATCCCCAGCGGGTCGAGGCGCTGAAAGACATTCTCTATGCAGCGCTGGTGGGCGATGCGACCGACTATCACGCGCTGGAGGAACTCGGCCTCGAACAGGTGGACACGGTTGTGATCAGTCTGGGCGAGGACCTGGCCCGTTCGTTACTGGCAACGCTGCACGCCAAGGAATGCGGAGCGAAGCGGATCGTGGTCAAAGCGATTTCCCAGGACCACATGAAGCTGCTGAGCAACATGGGCGTGAGCCGCGTGATTTTTCCGGAGACGGACATCGCCGTCCAGTTGGCCGATCAGTTGACCTGGACTAACGTGCTGGATGTCTTGGCAATTGACTCCGAGTTCAGTTTTATGGAGACGGCGGTGCCGAACTCGATGATCGGGAAGTCGTTGCAGGAGGCGGATATTCGCCGGCGGTTTGGAGTCTGGGTCGTGGGCTTGCGGGATGCCTTGACGCAGAAATTGCGGATGTTTCCCGAAGCGAATTATGTCTTCACGGACGACCATGCGATTCTTCTTCTCGGCAAAACGACGGACTTGGAAAAGTTTCGCAATCTGGAGTAGTGTTGAAGTATGGCGAGGCAAGAGCGGGGACCCCAGCGGGCGCGTCGAAATGAAGACACCGGCACTGCGGCAAGTTTGATGGCGTCTGATTGCGGGGAGCTGTTTCCCGAGGCTCGCGCCGCATTGCCTGCCGTCACCTTGCGTTCGGCGGTGCGCCAGCCCAATGTGTTTCGCAAGCGAATCGCCAAGGTTGACCCTGGCGTGCGGGCGGGAGACTGGGTGATTGTCTACGCTCCGCGACCGGAGTCCAGCCAGGACGAAGAGGAGGAAAGCGGGGGCGAACTGCAGATCATCGGTTATGGGATTTATAACCCGCGTTCGGAAATCGCCTTGCGGATTGTCCGCTTTGGCGTTGAGTCTCCGGATGAGGGCTTCTGGGACCGGTTGCTGGAACGAGCGGTCAGTCTGAGGAAGGAATGGTTGCGGCTGGATGAGGTCGCCAACGCTTATCGGGTCATTCACGGAGAAGCCGACGGGATTCCGGGGCTGGTCGTCGACCGCTATGACCAGGTTTTAAGCCTTGAGGCGTTCAGCTACGGCATGTACCTGCGAGGGCAGGAGGTTGCCGAGCGACTCGCGAGGCTGCTCGGCACGAGGCACTGGTACGTGCGAACATCGCCTTTCATGCTGTCCCAAGAGGGAATCGAACGCCCCCAACTGCGTTCTGCAGATGCCCCCCGCTTCACCACGATCAGCGAATTTGGGACGCGTTTCCGCATCCAATTGGACGAACAAAGTCACAAGACGGGATTCTTTTGTGACCAACGGGATAACCGGAAGATGTTGGCCGGTTTCTGTCGAGACAAGACGGTGCTCGATCTCTGCTGTTACACCGGAGGGTTTTCGGTTCAGGCCAAGAAGTTGGGGGGAGCGGCGGAAGTGACCGGCGTCGACCTGGATGCCGACCCTTTGGAGTTGGCAAAGGCGAATGCGAATCTGAACCAGGTCAAGGCAAAGTTCGTCCAGGCCGATGTCTTTCCCTACATGCGGGATATGTTGCGGAGCGGTCGCCAATTTGACGTGGTGGTGCTCGATCCGCCCAAACTCATCCGCTCTCGGGCTGAATTGGAGGAAGGTGCGCGAAAGCACCTCGATTTAAACCGGCTGGCGATTCGACTGGTGAAGCCCGGTGGACTATTTTTAAGCTGCACCTGCGCGGGGCTGCTTTCCACGGCTGAATTTACCCAGATCGTTGCCCGGGCGGCTCGACAGGCCGGGCAGGACGAGGAGCGATTCGCGGGCGGTTTTCGCCATGGGAGAGACTTGCAGATTTTTGCCAAAACCGGTGCGGCGGCCGATCATCCGGTAAGCGGCAATGCGCTCGAAGGGGAATATCTGAACGCCATTTGGGCTCGCGTGGACGACCCCAGCTAAGTGGACGACCCCAGCTAAGTGGACGACCCCAGCTAAACCGAGCCAGCCGGGGACGATTCGGGTTGGGCTGGGATGCCCGACCCGTTCACCGGTCAATCCGGCCAAGCAGCCCTTCCATGCAGCCCTTCCATGCAGCCATGCCACATAGCCTGACTGAATCAAAGTGACCAAATCAAAGTGGCCGATTCAAAGTGCCGCGGAGGAGGCCGGCTTTTTGGGGTTCGCGGCAGAAAGCTGCGACCGGCAAGCTGCAAGGCTCAAGCTGCAAGGCTACCGCGTGTTTCAAGCCTTGAGGATTTTCAAGACTTCTCCCGGTTGGGGGAAGCGGCCGAGCTGGACTTTCGAGAAGACCAGTTGGCCGTCTTTGTAGACTTCAAAGATACCGCCCGATTTTTTGATCAGTTCGGCATCGACACCCAATGTTGACTTCAGTTCTTCCGCCAAACTGGCGGCTTTGGGATAGTAGTTTCACATCCCGCAGTATTCGATTTTGATTTGCATCGGTTCAGTTCCTGGAAAAGTCCTGCCGGGGTTGGGCCGGTTCGAGGGAAATTATTGGCGAACGCGCCGGCGATTCAAGGGGTTGGAGATGATGAGGCACCGGGATTCTCAGTTTGCCATGACTTCTTCGCTGCGCGTGATTCGAAAACCGAGGTCTTCGACCATGCGGTAGTCTTGTTCGGGGGCTTGGCCTTTGGTCGTCAGGTAATCGCCCACGAAGATCGAGTTTGCCGCGTAGAGCCCCAGCGGTTGGAGGGAACGCAGGTGAATTTCGCGGCCGCCAGCAATCCGCAATTCGCTTTTCGGGTTGACGAAGCGAAACATGGCGAGGGCTTTGAGGCAAGCGAGAGGGGTGAGTTTGCCCTCGTTCGCCAACGGCGTTCCTTCGATGGGATTGAGGAAGTTCAGGGGAATCGATTCGACCGAGAGTTCGCGGAGCGAGAAGGCCATGTCGACGATATCGCTGGGTGCTTCTCCCATGCCGATGATCCCGCCGCTGCAGAGTTGCATGCCGGCATTGCGTACTGCCTGCAAGGTGGCAAGGCGATCACCGTAGGTGTGGGTTGAGCAGATCTTGGAGTAGAAATTGTCGCTGGTGTTCAGGTTGTGATTGACCTTGTCGACACCGGCTGCTTTGAGGCGTTCAGCCTGCTCTGGAGTGAGCAGTCCGAGGCAGGCGCAGATGTTGAGCCCGTACTTCTGCTTGATTTCCGGAACAATTGTCTCGACCGCTTTCATTTCGCGTTCGTTTGGGCCG
>JAJTFE010000218.1 GCA_021298375.1 Blastopirellula sp.
TCGTCGCTGGACAATCCAATTCAGCCAATCACGGCGAGGAGAGACAAACTCCCAAGTCGGGAAGAGTCGCAACGTTCGATGGCCGCAGTTGGCGACTCGCCGCGGACCCTCAGCCCGGTGCGAGCGGCGAGGGAGGGAGTTTCATGCCTCCGCTGGGCGATGCGATAGTCGCGCAGGAGGGAGTTCCGGTTGGTTTCATCGCCTGTGGAGTCGGCGCCACAAGCGTTCGCGAATGGCTACCGCGTGGAGCGCGCTTTCCGAATCCTCCCACGATTGAAAACCGCGTGGAAAGGCAGACCGATGGCAGCTGGGCCAGCAAGGGAGAAGCCTATGATGCCTTCATCGCGCGAATCAAGCCGCTGGGCAAAAACGGATTTCGCGCGGTCCTCTGGCACCAGGGCGAGAGCGACGCCAATCAGCAGGATTCTTCCCGCACGTTGGAGGGAAAACTCTATCGCGACTATCTCGAGCGATTGATCCGCGATTCGCGAAGCGACTTGGGCTGGGATGTTCCCTGGTTTGTGGCTCAAGCGAGCTATCACGTTCCGGGCGATGAGAGCAGCGACGAAATTCGCGCGGCGCAAAGCTCGCTCTGGCGCGATGGAATCGCGCTACAGGGCCCGGACAGCGACGCCCTCAAGGGCCCTCTCCGCGAAAACAATGGTCAGGGAGTTCACTTCAGTGGCCCCGGCCTGCGCATGCACGCCGCCAAGTGGGCCGAACAAATCCTCCCCTGGCTCGGGCAATGGAATGAACCCAGATAGAGGGGGCCAATCAATAAGGGACCACACAGCCAACCCCGCCCGGCCGAGCTGAGCTGTGTCCGCGTTTTCTTCTCCTTCATTTCGAGGGAGCGTTCTCAGGGAGAGAATTAGCACCGAGCCGCCGGGCACGGATCTTTTCTCCGCCGCTCTGGGTGAACTTCTCTACCGCTCCCACATTCCCCTCGACGACCCAGTAGACAATGTCGCCCGTGCCCAGATTCCCTGGGTCATACAGATTGAACTCGGTTGCCTGCCAACCGTTGCCATCATCGGTCTGCCCAGGCCCGGCAATTTCCACATTCAACTGTTCAATTCCGATCCCGTGCTGGCCACTCACCGCGATCCCCCGGGTGCAACGATAGGCTCCGACCCGACCGAATCGGGAGGCGTGATGGGCAAAGGCAAACTCCAGTCCGTTGATGTTCGAAGCCAGAGTAATGTTGTCGCCATCAGTATGCTCGTTGACCAGAATACCGGTGTGATATCCCGTCACGACGACATTTCGCAAAGTTGTTTGTGCCCCGTTATTGCAGCCCGGGGTGATGATACCAGCGGTACCATGGGTTGGCATGGAGGCCTGAACGTTGTACCGGTCGGTGTTGACGAAGACGTTCTCAAGTTTGCATTGAACTGCATTCAAAAGATCGATGCCCCCGATGCCGGGGTTGTCGTAAGTGCGGATATCCAGATTCCGCAGGATCACGTTGACCCCCGAGAATTGTAAATACATCTTGTCAGGCACGGCGGCGGCTGAAATTACCGCCGGCCCAGTTGCCGACTCGCATTTGATGATCGTGCCGTTCCTCGGAAACGGAAATTCGCCGATTGTCCCGAAGACCGGAGTCGGTTCGCTCTCGCCCGCGATTTCAAGCGTGATCCACTCTTTCGTTCCGGGAATGATGATTCGACCCCGGTAGACCCCGTCGGGCACCAGCATGCGGCCGCCTCCAGCTTCGATCACATCCTTGAGACAAGCCGAAAACGCAGCCGTATTATCCGTCTTGTCATCGCCCGCTGCGCCGTAATCGACCACGTTGAATACCCGCGTCGCGCCGCCGGGTGAACTCAACCCTTCCTCAGCACGGGCCGCAACGGGATTGGCAAATGCCAAGCAAAAAAAGAACGTGAATGCAATGAATGTCAGCCGCATGGGAAATTCTCACCTTCTTTTGACCGTATGATCGCCAAGAGTTCGAGTGTCTCGCCGGCGGCTGAAAGCGATAAACTTCCGCCACACCGTCGTTTTCCGGATTCCTCAAAGCCAACGTCCGACCGAACACAAACTTGCCAGCCAGTTCGCGAATTCGGCCCGTTGTCTTGAGGTCAGGCTTCCCTTGAACTGCGAGGAACTGGTTGAACAGCTCATTCGCAGTCATGTAATCTGCTTTTTCGACTGCCGCCAACTCAGCAACGACGCGATATCGCAGCGTGTCAGGTTTCGCGACCAATCCCAATTCGAACGAAGTTTTTAAGGCCAATGCGGTATCGCCGCGATTCCCGACCTACTCCATGACCATCAGCCCTTTGCGGACACTCAGAGGATATGGTTTGGCCAACGCCCGATAAATCGCTCCCGCCCCCGCCTCATCCGCGCAGCTGTTCACATTCACTTTGAGCGGAACGCCGTGACCCTGAATCACCGAGTTGGTCAATCGCTCGATCTGACCGCCAAGCCGCTCACCAATCGCGTTCGCCCGATCAGCAGGAACTTCTACCGAATTCTGCACCACGATTCCCGGCGGTAGTTCTCTCAGGAGCGGTTCCGGGACGCCGAGACTCCCAACCCTGAGAATCAGCAGGGCAGCGTTTGCCCAACGCAGCAAGCAAGCGGAAAACGGGAGCAACATTGAATTGCTCCTCAGTCAAGAAAACCCCAATCCGAGGCTCCCCGCAGGAGAGTTTAGTGCAATCGTTGCGGCTCGGCGAGTATGAGGTCCAACCAGTTCAAAGGCCCAATCACTGGGGTGACTTGCCAAGCAAGTGTCGATTGCGATCAAAGCGGCGAAGTTCGACACCGCGATGCGAGGAGGCCGGTCGCCAGGTCAAGTTCCAGGTCGGCAACCAAGATTCCGACCTGACCATAGGGTTGAAAACAAATCAGCGATCCGTCTGGGCCAGCTATCGCCGATGTGGTCCCGGATCCCTCGCTCGCTGCATTGACCGAAGCGAAGTAGCAGGTATTCTCTGCCGCCCGACAGAGCACTGCTTTTTCGTGAAACGAATTTTTCGGGTCGGCAAAACTCGTCGGTCGATAACTCCCCGGCTCGGCAACATGTGCATGTGGATGAAAAACCACTTGCGCCCCCCGGCGGACTGCCCATCGCACTGTCTCAGGGTATCTCCATCCCTCGTGGCAAATCACAATTCCAAAAGTCAGCGGACCAGCGGTAAAAACCGTCCGCTGCTCGCCGAAGGCCGGGTAAATTTCCTCCTCCGATGGATCGAGTTGACATTTATCTTGCCATCCCGCGACTGTTCCATCGGGGTTGAATACGCAAGCTGAGATTTGCAGACCATGCTCAGTCAGCCGCTCGGTTCCCAGAATGACGGTGATTCCAGCCGCTCTGGCTGCCGCCCCAACTTCGCCCCAGGCCCGGGAAAGAAAGTTGGCATCTGGCTTGTGGCTGGAGGCTCCCCGCCATCGATAGCCGGGTACATAGCATTCCGGAAAACAAATAACTTCCGCCCCGAGTCGCGCAGCCTCATGTATCCCCTGCCGCGCTAAAAGGACTGACTCTTCAGGAGTCGCGGGGACCTGTAGATTCGCCAAAGCAACTCGGACAATCGCCATCAGCGTGATCTCCTACCAGGCAAAACTCGCCATGCACTCAGCTTGTTCGCAATGGGAACTCAAGAGTACCCCGGAATCCCATCCTAACTCGGATTCGGGGATTCGCGATTGGCCGCCTGAATATAGACGTCCGGGCGATGCAATTCCATGTAACCGCCCGGTTTGGCCAGCGGACTAAATCCGAATTTCTCGTAGAGCCCATGCGCATCACGCGTCACCAAGACCATCCGCCGCAAGCCCTGCAAGTCCGGATGACTCGACACGACTTCCATCAGCCAGCGGCCCAAACCCTGACCTCGGTAGGAATCGAGGACGAAGACATCGCACAAATAGGCAAACGTCGCACGATCCGTGATGACTCGGGCAAAGCCCACCTGAACTCCCCGATGGTAGAGTCCAAAACAGAGCGATCCGGCGAGTGCCCGTTGCAAAACATCGAGCGGAAGGCCTGGTGACCAATAGGAACCGGAAAGAAACTGATGAATCACCGCCACGTCCAGCTTGGCAGAGTCCGAAGAGATGGAATACTCGCCCCGATAAGCCTCGTCACCCGCTGACATTTCATTATTTCTCCGCAATCCGCAAGAAAAGAGATACCCCAAACAACCCCCACCCCTCCCAAACGATTTAACGATGATTCAGTCTGAGCACCAATTGGAGTCGGCGCGATCCTGTTTATCCGATGAAAAAATGCAAGCCCCAGCCGCTGGTATGAAGCGACGGTACGAGCGATTATCTGACAGGACAACTTAGGCCCAACAACCGCCTGACGGCCCCAACCGGTCAGCAGGTCGTACTCGAGCCCTGCTTCGCTGACTCGTAATCCAGCGTCCATTGCAGCGCATCCGCCGCAGCCCTGTCTGCTCCCGCTTCCCGCTCTCGCAAGTGTCCAATAACTTTTGCACGCGTCTCCCGATCGCGATTCTGAGCCAACTTCCACTTCACCTTTCGAACTCGAACCGTCAATCGCAACGCGACGATCGTATTGAGTGGATTTCGGTACATCGGGTCCTCGGCGTTCAAGGCCTGAAAGCCGCCTCCCGGCTGATAGTGTTCCATCAGACGTTGCTGCTGAGCCGCCAAGACACTCAGGTCATCGGAGATAGTCACCTCACACTCGAAGATGACCGTGCGGTAATAAGCCGTTGCATAGACCGCATTCGTCGGATGAATCCAATGCGAAGGAATGGTGCCCAGCATCTCCCCAACTTCAAATGCACACTTCGGATTGACTCGCAAATCGGCCAATTGCTCGTCGTCTCGATGCAAATGCATCTCGATCGTCGGCCCCAGAAATACAAAGGGATAAAGCCCTATGTGGGGCTGCCCATCCAGAGTGCTTGTCACCAGTCTCCCCAATTGCTGACTGGCAACAAATTGCCCCAACACCTCATCCGGAACATCCGAGTAAATATCGTAGAAGATCATCCGAGTCCCTTGTCTTTTTCCAATCTCTAAGTTGACCTTGAACCGATGCAGGACCACAAAAGCGGCGCGAAGGTTCGCTCGCGATGCGATTCAGCAGCGCCC
>JAJTFE010000219.1 GCA_021298375.1 Blastopirellula sp.
ATTTTGCAAAGCGTCTGGAGAACCGCACCGCACGAGATCCCGGTAGCACAATGGCTCCAACGCCGGCCGAACCGCCGATGATCGCAACTACCTCGGCAGAAGATTCCGCGGCCCGCGTATCGATTGTCCGTCGGTCAGGAGCCATGGCGGTCGAGCCTGCATCCCAGCCCGAGTTGCCTGCATCCCGGCCCGAGTTGATCGCGCGGCTGAGTCCCCAGGAACAGCAAATTTCCGGGGCCCACCTGCACTACGGAAAGATTCTCGCCCGCAAGGGAGCGACATCCTCTGCGCGGGGCGAATTCCTCAATGCCCTGACCGTCATCGCTCAGAGCCGAGACCTGCACCTTGGCGACAAGTCCTGTCTGACCGCGCTGCAGCGCGCCATACGCACACTCGACGAGGCCGACGACTTTCACGCCGACCGGTCCGGCTCTGGGCTGGATACGGATGTCGCGACCATTTCCGAGGGGCACATCTCTCGCGTGCTCAACCCCGAGCAAGCGAAACGGATGACCCCGACTGAGGCGATCGCGGCGTACCAAGCCAGCGCCCGCGAGGACATCGAGCGCGCGTGCGGGCGACACAATCCTTGCGCCTCCGAGGTTCTGTTTGCACTCGGCCGACTGCATGCCCTGCTCGGTCAAGCCGACCCGGGCCAACAGCCGCGAGAAGAAACCAAGTCGATCACTTTTCATCAAGCCGCGCTCACCGCCGACCCCAACAACTTTGCCAGCGCCAACGAACTCGGGGTCCTGCTGGCGCGAAAGGGCCAATGGGCCCAGGCGCGCGAACTCCTGCTGCGCAGCGTCTCGCTCGGACCGAGGCCGGAGACTTGGTCCAATCTGGCGACCCTCCATCGGCGACTGGGAGAAAACGACTTGGCCCAACTGGCGACTCGCGAAGCCGAACTACTCGCCGCTGGCTCAGTGGCCGCCAATCCGCCGATGGTCCGCCTCGTTCCACCGGCTGAATTCGAAGCGGTTCCCGATACCCAAGACGCAGGTCCTCCCAATCAGACCGCTCAGCAACCAGCGTCGCCCTCGACGAATCAGTGGCGCTAGTAGCGCTGCGTTTAACCGAAGCATCTGCCATGCAAACTTCCCACCTGCAAACTTCACACCTGCAAACTTCCCAGCAAGCCGCGCTGTCAGCCTCCTCACCGAAGCAACTCCGCCATCGTTTGGGCCTGCGGCTCGTCGGACTCGCCTTTCACGCCTTGACCCTGTCGGGTTTCGTCGCGGCCGGAGGAGTGATCGCGTTCGCTTTGCAATCCAGACACTCCACAGTCCCGACGGCTCCCCAAGTCGAGAGGCTCGACCCGGCTGCGCATCCCGCACTCCAGAACTCATTCCATTCGACTGTTCACCTTCCGGCTGAGCAGTCGCGGGCAGATGACCAGATACCAGTTTGGCCGAATTTTGTAGCGTTAGCAGAGCCAGCCAAATTCGACTCCGCCGTTGTGCCCTGCCAGCAGCTGGAGATCGCTCCGCGAGAGGCTTCGCAAAACCCTGATGGCATGTTCGGTTGGAACGCCAGCCAGACGCAAACGGGCAGCCAGCCGGTCTCGTTCTCCCCTTCGCTGGACGGCGTTCCTTGCGAAGACAGCTCCTGCGGGCCGATGGGAGTTCACGAATTCCAAACGGAGCGCTGGATGCTGGGGGTCGATCAGCAGTCCGCCCGCAAGCTGCATCGTGAGCCGGGTTGGTCCGATCAGAAGCTCGTGCCGTGGGAGTCATTTGGATATGGCGAATACATCGGGCCCTTTCGGGCACCCCACGTCGCCGAGTATCGCCTGCGGATCCGCGACCAGATCGACTTTACCTACACACTGACCCGCGAACACCTCAGCCAGCCGTATCAGGTTTATGCTGGCGATACGCTGCAATTGTTTTCCGGTGCGGATGCGTCGCTCAATCAAAAAGACATTGTCGTGCTTTCGGACGGGACCATTTCGCTCCCTCTGGTTGGCCGAGTTCGGGCATCCGGCAAGACCGTGGAGCAACTCGGCACGGAGCTGGACAAATTGTATTCCCGATATGTCAAGACGCCGGCCATGATCGTGCAGGTTACCAAGGGCGATACGCCGGCCAATGATCTGATTAACGCCGTGGTTGCCCGCGTGGGCTTGGGTGGCCAGCAATTCAATGTGGAGATTGCTCCTGATGGAACGGTCGCCCTGCCGCTGATCGGACAGGTGCCGGCCATTGGCCTCACGCTGCGGGAGTTGGCTCGCGAAGTCAACGCCCGTTACGCCACTTCGATCCGTGGACTGAACGTTACCCCGGTGCTGAGAAACCGGGCTCCGCGCAGCGTCTTCGTTCTCGGGGAAGTTGTTCGCCCCGGAAGGATTCAAATCGAGGGCCCCACGACAGTCATGCAGGCGATCAGCATGGCTGAGGGATGGCGACGGGGTTCCAACCTCAGGCAGATTGTCGTCTTTCGCCGCGACCAAGACTGGCGACTGATGGCGACGCGGATTGACCTGCAGGGTGCCCTGCTGGGAAAAAGCCCCTACCCTGCCGACGAAATCTGGCTGCGGGATTCCGACATTGTGCTGGTGCCAAAGACGCCGATCCTTCGCGCCTCGGAGGCTGTCGACCTGTACATGAGCCGGACCCTGTATGCGATTTTCCCGCAACAGGGAGTGGTCTTCAATTTCGACAACTTTCAGACGTTCTGAGCGGCCGGTTTACTGCTTGGGAGTCGGCAGCAAAACCAAGGCATTTTCCGCGAGGCTGACCTCGCCTTCCTTGCCG
Source organism: Blastopirellula sp. (assembly GCA_021298375.1). Lineage (GTDB taxonomy): Bacteria > Planctomycetota > Planctomycetia > Pirellulales > Pirellulaceae > BJ22. The sequence goes on from JAJTFE010000219.1 coordinate 2,757, forward strand.
TTGATCCGATATCGGACCCGCAGCTGCTTGGGAACCCCAGGCGCCGGATCGCCGCCAAAGCTCTGGTTGTAGTTGGGCGAGGGAAGGCTGACCCAAGGTAACTTCCCTGTCAGCTTCCGCAGTACGTCGGTAACATCCTGCCAGTTATCCCCGGCGCCGTACTTGGCTTCGAGAATCTCCAGTTCCACCGCCTTTGCTCCAAAGACCCGCTTCAGCCTTTCCAGGTCGAGCTCTTGCCCGCCCAGCTTTTGGGCTATCGTGGCCGCAGTTTCCATCGCCTCGGCGTTGACTTCGCCGGTTTCAGCCAATTCCGTGGCGAGGAGAAACGCCTCGGGGCTGGGGTGGATTCTCAGCACATCGAGCACCAGCTTGCGATCGCCCGGTTGCTTAAACAACTCCAGCGATTGCCGGCACATTTTTACCCGCTCCGCTTCGGGCATGGCAAATCGTCGAGCCAGTGCGATGTAGCCCTTCAATGCCCGGAGGCGATACTGGTTTGAGGGACCTGTGCGAGCATAATCCAGCAAAGCCTCGGCGTCGGCCAAGTTGCTCCACTTGCCGAGAACTTTGCTGCCGGCGTCCTGAAGCACGTTTAAATCGCCTTTGGCCAGGCGAATGATCGCATCCAGCGACTTGCGGCCGCCGACTTCACCCAGTGTTTCGATCAGCAGAACCTGCGTCGCCTCGGGGGCCCGGGCGACTGCTCCCGCCAGGAGTTCCGCACACTCATCGGGCTGGGGCATCCGCACTGCGGCCGTTCGCAGCGCTTGTCGGGCCGCAGCCAATTCTTCCGCATCCGCATTCGCAGCAGAAGCCCGCTCCACCAGAAGTGACAGGTCCTTCAGTTCCACGGTCTCGCCCAAGGCCAAGAGCGCCGCGCGACGCAAGTCCCGGTCTCGACTGTCGAGAATTCGCTGCAGATCCGCCGTCGCCGGAATGCGTCGCGAACCAGCCAGCTCAACCAATAGCTTGAGTTGTTCCCCGCCCGCAGTTCCCAGCAATTGTCCAATCTTCTGGTTGACGCCTTCTCCCGGAATTTCAGCCAGCGCTTGTTTGGCCGCTGTGGCAATTTCAGGATCCTTTTCTCCGGCTGCTTTCAAGAGCGAGTCGAGCACACTGACATTGCCCAGCCTGCCCAAGGCATTCAGCGCCGACAAACGCACGGGCTTGGCCCCTTCTGCGGCGGCCTCGGTCAACGGCGACAGGTCAGCTGGCTGGTTGGCAGTCGCCAGTGAAGCGAGGCGGTCAGCCATGGCCAGGAGAACCAGACCAGCCCGATCGGGCTGAGCCTTTCGGATCGCCTGAGAGAGCACGGTTTGCACCTCGTTTCCAGAGGCGACCCGGGCCAGAGTCAATCCGAGTCGGAAGGTGTCTTCGTCAGCTGAATTCAAACACTCGGCGAGAATCGGGCCGCCCTGCGTTCCACTGAGTGCAAACAACCCGCGCGTTGCCTCAAGCTGACGCTGTTTCGGAACATCCGCCTGCCGAACCAATTGGTACAGCTCCGCCGCGGCGGGGTTGTTTCCCGCCCTCATCAGTCTTTCCGCGCAGACGACCGCAGCCTGAGCGTACTCGGCTCGCGTCTTCGATTCGACTTGCGCAGCGATTCCGGCTTTCAAAGCGTCCGCCGCTGCGGCATTGCCGATCTCTCCCAGAGCTGCAATCGCAGCGGCGGCCACGTCGGAATCGCTCGCTTTGCATCGTGCGACCAAGAGCGGCACGGCGTCGCTATCCCGCAGCACGCCCAATGAGTTAAGCACGCCAATCAGGGTCCGCCCTTCCAGTTTTCCTGCGGCCTCTCGCAGGGCTGCCTTGGACGCCGAGCCCGGGATCGCTTCGAGTGCGATCCGTGACCAGGAGGACAACTCGGGGTCGGCGAGCAGTTTGGCCAGTTCCGAGACCGCGGCTTCCGAGCCGTATACGGCCAACCGTTTGCAGGTGATCGCCTTTTCGCCCTTGGGGGCCTCAGACCGCAGTACCGCCAAGAGTTCCTGCTCGGACTGCTGGGCCCAGAGAACCGTGGAGGGGCCAATCAGGGCGAACGCGATACAACAGATCAAGCTCAAGTTTTTGTTCAGTGATTTCATTGGACCAGCCTTATCCAGCAATCGTGTCGATTCAGTTCTTGGGGACGGGAGCGAAACTGCGGGGCGCGGACTACAGCCTCCAAGGTTCCCGAAGCGCTTCTGAGCGCAGTCGATTCGCCGCTTCATCGCCAATGAATTCCAGCTTGTTCACATCCAGTTTGACGGTCCTGCCGAGGAAGAGCGCGATGTTTGCCGCATGGCAGGCGATGTGGGCTCTCGCAGCCGCCACCGCATTTCC
>JAJTFE010000220.1 GCA_021298375.1 Blastopirellula sp.
AAAGAGTTTTACCGCGCCGCGATCCTCGACACCCAAGGCGTCTCGAATCTCCGGCTGACGATTGGCACGCCGCAGCGTTACGGCGAAAAGGCGATGGTCTGCGAGGCCAAAGCTGAGTGGACCTACTGCGGCAAGCCGGAGGTGCTGAAGTTCCTGAAAACCGAAGAACTCGACGCTCGAATCGTCGTCAATGCGCTCGCGGTCAATGGTCCCGATGCGATTCGCGGCCGAGTGGAATCGAAGGTGTACCAGCGGGTGCTCAGCGTCCTGCGTGGAATGAACGACGACGCGGATGAAGTCATCGAGGCCGAGACCATCGAAGGCTCACTTTCTCCGTCGCCTCTGCCGCCAGCGGATTTAGTGACCAATGCCCCAGAGGTCGCGAAGCCAGGCTTGCCGGACGCAGACGTCGCGATGGAGATCCTCGAGGCGTTCGAAAGCGATGTCGCCGGAATGACCAGCGTCGCGGCGATCCGCAAGCTGGCCCACGACCGGGAATGCCTGATTAACTCCGCGCAGTGGTCCAGTAGCCTCAAAGAGGCGACGCGGCACTCGGTGCAGCTGGCCGCCGAAGACCGGGTCGAGGAGATCCGCAGCGGCCGCGGCGAGGGAAGCAACCGCTCCTGAGTCTGAAGTGTGTCCTTGGCTCTAGGGACGACAGGCAGTTCGCGTCAGCCTGCCGTCCCTTTCTTGTGACGCGACTGAGTCTTCTCCAATGGCTGGCGACTGGATCAAGATGCGAACCAACCTGGACAGCGATGTTCGAGTTATCGAACTGGCCTCGCTGCTCGGGCTCCCCGAGTTGCATGTCGTCGGCTGCCTTTGGAAGTTATGGGCGTGGGCAGATACCCATACCCACGACGGTAACGCAATTCGCGTTACAGGTGTAACGCTCGATCGTTTCACAGGTGTCGATGGCTTCGCTGATGCGCTCCGCAAGGTCGGCTGGTTGGAAGGCCGTGACAACGCCCTTACCTTCCCTCGATTCGCCGAGCACAACGGCCAAACCGCGAAAAAACGTGCTGAAACCAATCAAAGAGTGGCCAAACACCGTAACGCAAAAGCTGTTACAGATGTAACGCGAATTGCGTTACCAGAGAAGAGAAGAGAAGAGAAGAAAGAAAAAGAAAAATATGAAAAAGAAAAAGTTCCAAAAGCCGAAGAAGCCTCGCCTCTCCTGGAGCGACTTCCAGCCGCCTTGAACACCGAAGAGTTCCGCGGCATGTGGATGCGCTGGACGGCCTACTGCTTCCACCGGGACGGCCGGCACAACGAGCCCCAGCTGGAAATGAACCTGATGACCCTGCAGGAACGAATCCAGCAGGGCGGAATCAGCAAGGCAATCACCGACCTGCGGTATTCGATTGAAAGCGGCACCAAAGGCCGAATCTACGACTCGGCCGCCGACTTCAGCCGAAAGCCTGCGCCGCCCCCTGCACCCAAGCCCGACCCTTACGCCGGCTTCCTGCACATCAAGCGGAAAGCGAGCGTCGCCACATGATTCGAACCGCAGCCAGAACAAAACCAAGCCGCTACGGCCCGTTCCTCGACGCCGAGTTCGCACTGCTGTCGTCGCTGATGCTCAACCCGGAGCTGATGAAAGACGTCGGCGGCACCGGTCTGGCATCTACGGATTTCGAAACGAAAGAGTTTGGGGAACTGTTCGCCCGGCTGAGCAACCTCTGGATTGCCGGCAGCAGTTAGTCCGAGGCGGAATCAGCCAAGTCCATCCAAGGCTGCGGAGTCGAGCGGCAGACGCTGGTCCGAATGCTGGAGACGGGAGCACTCTATGCACATGACCTGAAATACTTCATCAAGCGCGTGATGGAAACCTCGCGCAAGTTTCGGCTGGCCTCGGTCATCGACCGGGCCTCGGAATCGATTCTCGCCAAACAGGACGGAGCGCTGGCCGAGACGATTCGGATTCTGGAAGCCGAGATTGAACAGCTCAAGGCCGATCGCTCGCTCCGGCTCTACGACTGCCACCAGCTCGGCACGATGTCAGAACAGGCTAAACGCAAGGTGAACATCACCAAAGCGGAGACCGGACTGTACGAAGTCGATGCCATCATGGGCGGACTGCATGCGGGAGACCTGAGCGTGCTGGCCGCTCGCTCCAGCGTTGGCAAGACGGCATTCGCCCTTCAGATTGCCCATTACAACGCAAAGAAGGAAAGACCCGTTCTCTTCGTCAGCCTGGAAATGTCAGCCGTCGACATCTTCGACCGGCTGGTGGCCAGCGATACGAACATCAGCATCTCAAAGCTTCGAACCGGAAGGGAGGGACTGACCGACGATGAGTTCAGTGAGTTCCTCGACTCCTCAGAGTTCATGCGAGACTTGCCGCTGACCGTGCTGGCTCCAGCCTCGGCGACGGTCTCCGACATTCGAACGGCAGCGAAGATTAGCAAAGCCAAAGCAGGCGGGCTGGGTCTGGTGGTAGTCGATTACCTGACCTTCATCAAGCATCCCAACGTCCGGCTCGATCGCCGCGAGCAGATTGGTGAAATCTGCAAACAGCTGAAGCAGGTCGCCAACGACCTGGAGGTTCCGATCATGGTCCTCAGCCAGCTGAACCGCCAGGCCGAGGGCGAGATTCCCACGCTCTCGATGCTCAGAGAGTCAGGCAGCGTCGAGGAAGACGCCGACCAAGTAATCTTCGTCCATCGCCAAACCAGAAGCGATCGCGACGGCAAGATCATCGTCGCCAAGAACCGCCACGGCCAATGCGGGATCGTGGATGCCGACTGGGATGGGACGCGAATGCGCTATGCAACGGAGCAGAGCGCCGGCGGCTACGCCGCGGCAAGCGTGAAGTGGGAAGGCTGATTTTTAATCACGGAGAGTCAAATGAAAATCGAACCGCTTTGTCATGAGCTAATCGCCAAGCTCGAAATCGCCATCGCCCATCGCAATCGCGAGCGAGCCATTGCCGTGATCGAGAGGCACTTCGAGGCAATAGATGAGCCGAAGGTAGAAGGTCTGAACACTCCGCTCTCCAGCGTCCTCCCACAGCGAGTCGCGTCGCTACTCGAACGCGAGGGGTTTCTGTATTTGGGTGACTTTGAAGGAATGGAGGACGCTGAGCTTTCAGTAATCAAGGGCGTGGGACCGAAGGTGATTGAGTTACTCAGGTCGGCCCTCAAACATCCACTGTCGCGTTCCGCTGAATCATCCAAACCAAGATGTTTGCATTGAACCCATCAAAATCCGCCACCACACGCCTCAGGTCTTAGTTAGAAATTCAGGTATCCCCCTGCTGGTCGGTCTTCCTCCGGACTCTCCCGACCGGGTCGTGACTGAACTCGACGATCCCGTAGCCTGCCGTCCCCACAGCTTGAATGCAGAAAGGCGGCGGTTAAATCGCACCTAATAAGAAATAGATTGTAGCCAAGATGCCTATCAAGGCTGCAAATCCAATAGCAGACAGAGCCAACTGAGCCCATCGAAGGTATTTCCAGCGTGTTCTAAAAATCAATAACATCAAGCTGAGCCAAAACAATAGCGTGATATCACCCAAAGTCCCTAGGTCATTTATGTTTCGCCCTAATCGATCGGGGATGGCAGTCTTACCGGCCCACGCAAGGATCAAGAAGAGAATAAGCAGAAATTGTAATATCACTAAGACTAGAGTTATAAGGCTTCCGAACCTATTGTTGACAACTACAAATAAATTCTCGGCCTTGAGATACCAACGATCATTTTCAGGATTTGACTCCAGCATCTGCAGCACCCGATATCAACTTTCTGTGTACTTCAAGGTCCCAAAGTATCTCTAATTATTTAGGGTAGGGCAGCTCAGGTCACGGATCTCATGAGAACACTCGAGATGCAAGTGGATTCCATTGCATTGCGGGAATCAACGCGCCCTACTGCCGCTTAGAGTTTACGGGTCCTTCCGGCCAATTCAAATCCCGGACCGCACACGATGGAGTAGGGAATCCAGACACAGTTGGTTGCCTCGGCGAGAAAATTTTTATGGCTTGCAAGGGTAGGCCGGGAATTGGCAGAATCCCGACGTTTTGCCGGTTTCCCGCCCTGACCCCAGCGAGTCCCAGCCTTGAAAATCGCCCTCGTTCCCCTCGAAAAACTCGTTCCATACGAAAAGAACCCTCGGAACAGCGACGCGGCCGTCGATGCGGTCGCCGAGTCGATTCGGGAGTTCGGCTTCCGCCAGCCGATTGTGGTCGATGAGCAGAACGTCATCATCGCCGGCCACGCCCGGTATTTCGCGGCCATTCGCCTCGGGCTGGAGAAGGTTCCAGTCCACGTTGCCCAGGAACTGACCCCCGAGCAGATTCGGGCCTACCGGCTGGCCGACAACAAGACGGCCGAGCTGGCCGACTGGGACATGGACCTCCTGGCCCAGGAGATCACGGCCCTCAGTGAATCAGAGCTGGACCTGACCCAGTTCGGTTTTGACCAGGAGTTTCTCGACAGCCTGGGCGAACAGGTTCACGCTGATCTGACGAAGAAGTCCGAGACCGGAGCCAAGCAGCTGCAGTTGCGTTTCGGCAAATACTCCGTGCCGATCGATGAGACCGAGTTTGGCAAGCTCGTCGCCCGGCTCAGCGAGCACGAGCAGCAGACGGGAACCCGGTTCGGATTCGTGACGGCTCTTCTCCAGTCTCCGGAGCCAACCGCTACGAATGTTTAACCCAGCATTTCCACTGGCTGAGCTGCGGCCCGCGCCGTACAACCCGCGGCGGATTGGTCCCGAGGCGATCGAGCAGCTCGGGAAGAGCCTGAAGACGCTCGGGCCGGTCAAAGCCGTCATCGCCCGGGATGACCGAACGATCGTTGCCGGCCACCAGAGAACCAAGGCAATGCTCGCGGCTGGGTTCACTCACGCCCCGGTCTATCTGCTGGGGGACATCTCCGATGCGGATGAGGTCCGCTTCAACCAGATTCACAACTCGGCGGACATCGAGCTGGGTGGCTGCCGCATCTCCATCCGGAAGAAGCTGAAGCCAGGCTGGACCGTCGTGCAGCCCGAAGAGCTGGAAGTCATCACCCGCGCGACCAAGGCGAGCCAGCTGGCCGAGATCCTCAAGCTCCTGACCAAGTTC
>JAJTFE010000221.1 GCA_021298375.1 Blastopirellula sp.
ACCGCGGTGACGACCGGTCGCAAACGCCGGACAAAGACGAGGCGGCGGGGAGCGGGCGGAATTCGGCTGGCGATGGAAAGGGGCAAACCGATCCGCTGCCCAGGTCCAGTGCCGAGGAATTGGCGGAGTCGGGGAGCGAGTCGCAGAGCGGCGAGTTGCCGGCTTCGCCGCGCAAAAGTCAGGACTTGGGTTGGATTTACGACCCGACCAGTTGCGACATGCTGCGCTCCGACCAGGGAACCGACCGGCCTCCGCAAAGTCCTTTTGAATATGTCTCCGGGGCGAGGCATCCGGTCTTGGGTGATCTCCAGCGTTATTTGCAGGACTTTGAGTCCGGCTCGTTGGAATTGCCGGCGACTGTGCCGCTGTTGCGGATCGAGGGGCAACCGGTCATGCAGCGCGAGCCGCATTACGGTTTATCGCTGGTTTGGCAGTCGCGAGAGCGCTCGACGCACGCGGTGGTCGTGGGAAAATCGGGCGGCGGAAAGAATACCCGGTTTATCGATTTGACCCGTTATTCGGCGCTCTGCGACCGGTCGCAGACCGTGATTTCAGTGTCGCTCAAGTCCTCGGATTATGGGCCGATTGCGACCGCTTGCGAGCGGGTGGGGAAGCGGTGTCTGGTGGTGAACTTTGCAGATGACTGGCGCAGCGTCGGTTTCAATCCGCTGCGCACGGCTTCGAAAAACGAAGCTCCCGACATTATTCGCCGCCTTGCTGAATCCAGTCGCAATCCCCGTTCCGGCGACTCGGAGTTTTGGACTCAGATGTTCCGCACGGGATTGCTCGCGCTGTTTGAGGGGGGATATCGGAATTTTCCCGAAATGTTCCGCTTTTACAGCCAATCCCGGAAGGCGATGGTGCAGGGACTGGAGCAACTGGACAACGCTCACGCCCGCAAGATGGCTGACTTTCTCGGGGGTGGTTCGTGGAATGCCGACACCACCGAGGCCACGATCGTCGGGGCGTTTGTTGCTTTCCAGCAAGAGAGCATTCAACGGGTAATGTCGCGCGACGAGCTGCAGCTGGATGAATTATTTGAGCAGCCGGTCTGCCTGCAGATTGAAGTCGACGAGGCGACGCTCGAGACGGCGTTGCCACTGGTTCAGATGTTGATGCGATGTATTGTCGACAAGCTGATCGCAACGGCGCAGCGACTGGGAGAATCGGCCGTGCCGGCGACCATTTTTGTCGATGACCTCCCCTCGCTGGGACCGGTGTTCTCGGTTGAGCGGTTGTTGACGCTCCGATCCCGCAAAATTGCCGTGGTTGCCGGTTGCCAGTCGATCGCCGCGCTCTATCAGGCGTTTCCGCACTCGGGGCCAGCGGTTCTGGAAGCATTTGGCAATCAGATTGTCCTGCCTGGCTGCAGTCAGGAGGATGCCGAATACTTCTCTCGCGCCAGCGGACAGCAGTTGGTGCGGCAGTCGGGGGGTTCCGGGCATGCCAACCAGTACCTGACCTTGCCGCTCCTTTCCCCCACGGATATTCGCTCGCCTGAGTACGGCCATTTTCTGCTTGGGCGACCGGCGACGTTCCTGTTGGGAGAGGTCGTATTTCAGGCTTACCTGCAGTTCTCTTACGAGGTCCCCGAATATCGCCAGGTGCTGGCTGCGGCGCGAACGATCACCGGCACGGAGCGCCTCCGCGAGCGGCGCTTGCCGAATCGGTATCGGCGAGCCGGCAAGCGGTCGACTCGGGAACCACAGAGGAAAAAGCCGCCGGTGCAGCTGAAGTTTCCGTTCCACTTTACGGCGGACGACGTCAGGGACTGGTCGGACGAAGACTTGATCCGTGGGATCCGGCAGGGCCTCGATCAACTCGGTTACGAATCAGCTTTCTCCTGGGTCAAGTCGTGGTGGGATGCTTATCTCACGGAGAATCGGGAGCGCCTTCGGGGATTGCTCCGGCTGGTCTCGGAATTGATCGAGATCAAGTCGAACGTGGCGGAGTACTACTACACCATGAAAGAGCATCCGGAATTCGATCCGGAGGTGATGATTGCCTATTTGCGGTTCAGCAAAAAGCTGGACGCGTCCAAATCGCGCCGTCGCAACGGCAAGTCGAAGGATGAAGCAAAGGGCGAGCCGAAGGACGGACCCCGAGCGTCGCGGAAGAAGTCGGGGGACGAGGGGAGAAAGGGGACGCGTGGCTCCAGCCAGGCCGCAGACGATTTGTCGGGGGAGGGTGAAAGCAACGTTCCGTTCTAGCTCACGGAATCGCCTGCAACCGGTCGACAGCAGGTGAATCGAGAGCAAGTCCTTTTCAGGCCGCCGTCAGCGGCAGTTCTCAGCGGAATTTTCCCTGAGCAGCTGCCGAAGACGGCGGCCTTGTTTTTTCCCAGCGGTCCGGTCTCGGCCAATGCGGCAGGGAGCGCACCGGGCTCGCTTTGACTAAACGGGCGTTCGGCCCAATCCTTTTTTGTCGCTCTCTGCCGGGTAAAGGCGACTGAAGTGGGACGTGGGCGGGACAAATCTTGGACTAAACGGGGGGAACAGGGCGATAAATTTTTCGTTGGCACCTGCTGGCTGGCTGCGGGCAAACTTGCCGTTTTCTGCAAGCAATCCCCTCGGGAATTGCTCCCGGGAGGGGAGGGAATCGACATCGGGCCAAAATGCGGAAAGCGCAAGGTTTGATTAAATCAAACTCGCCAAGCATGCTAACGGACTGGGAATTCGAAAGGTAAGCAGCATGGCAAAAACGAGTGGCGATCTTGAGACCTCCTTTTTGGGAGGGTTAAACCTCCCAGTGGAATTGCTCCAGACCTTTGTCTTGATCGCGGAGCATGACGGTGATGCGGCTGAGGCGGGAAGAATTTTGGGGATTACCCAACCGAGCATGTCGCGGCGAATCTCCGCCTTGCGCGACAAAGCGACCAGTTTGGGCGGGCAGCCCTGGCTGCTTTTGAAGGGGAAAAAATGGCTGGTCACGGCCGAAGGCCAGCGCGTGTTGGGGGTCGTGGCGGACTTATTGCGACGCTACGAGCAGGCCGAGCGATTCATTGCGGAGACGAGCAAAGCTCCTCCAGTGCTTTCGGTGGCCTGCGACCAGGCGCAAGCGGTCGGTCTGGTTGGCAAGGCGGTGGAAGCCTATTTGAGGCAACCACAACATCCCCGCGTCCGATTGTCGGCGCCACCGAGCAAGATGCGAATCGAAGGAGTCGCGGCGGGACAATTCGATTTCGCCTTGGTAACTGAGGACCCGGTGACCATTTTCGAGTATGCCCGAGTCGAGTTGTACGTCGAGGAACTTTATCAGGATCGCTTTCTGGCGGTTACCAAACCATCGTATTTCCCCGACTGGCGAAAGCACTGGGAAGGCCTCTCGACCCGACGCCCTTTAAGGGCAACGGACCTCGTCGGCGTGCCTTTGGTTTTGACTGAACCGGGTTCTCTACAAAGGCGACTGATCGAGGAATGGTACCATCGAGACGTCGGACTTGCTCCTGAAATTGCCGTTGAAGTCGACAGTGTCGAAGCGGTCTTGCGCTTTGCCTTGGCCGGGACGGGGGTGGGGATTGTCACCAAGCAGAGTTTGGATAACTTCCTGGTGGAATTTAAACGAAGCGACCGGGAAAAGGTCATGAAAGCTGCTCGCAAACTCTCGGAGGACGACTTTCCGCCCGAAACCGTGCGGCTCATCTCACGACGACTCTACGGTCGAAACCTTCCCGATCTCCGGCCGGAAGCTCGAGAGTTGTGGAACAGGATCCTCGAGCAACAGAAAGAACAATTCAAACCTGACCTGAGTTTGAAGTAAGCCAGCCAAAAAAAGAACTGCGAGCCGGGTGAGGGCTCGCAGTGAGAAACCAGCTTGGCAGTAGACCAACTGGGCAGTTTGTTTCTGCTCACCTGGTGTGCTTATCGCCACTTTAATACCTGATAGATTCCCTCGCCAGTTTTCATCTTCTCGGGGATCTGCACCAGCCGTTCGCGATAAGCGCTGAGCAAAATCGCGACCAGAAAGAAGAGCCCGCCGAGAATCATCATCAAAACCGATGTGCTCTGCAGTTGGTCCGGCCAAGGCACGAGGAACAGCAGGCTGGCTACGTAGAGGAGCAGCGTCGTTCCCCCGACAAGGGTCGTCGCCCGCGTTTGCAGCAGCGAACCAATGCCGAACATCGACAAGCCGGCCAGCAGAACTCCCAGTTCATGTCCCCAGAGCCAAGCCGGGTCCTCAACGACTCCGCTGCGGTACACAAACAAGCCCGCCAGCAATGGAATCACTGCTGTCACCGAGCCCAGCCAGAGTCCCAGAGTCACGGCTTCATCGGTTTTGGCCGCGATTTGTTCGCGATACAAACCCCAGTGGCTGAGGGCGAGAATCAGCAGGCCGATAGACGCGGCCAGCAACTCGACTTTTTGGGCAGGGTTCAAATCAGCCACCTGGAACAGGACGATTCCGGCAAGGACGATGCAACTGTAGGCGATTGGCCGGAAGGTCATGGCCAGTCCTTCCGAACGGGTCAAAAGGCTGAGCAAGCCGCTGAGGATGGCCTGCAGGGCAAGAAAACCGAGCAGTCCCAAAGTCGCTTCGCCGCTGGCCAATTCAGACAACGCGAGGAGCACGCTCCCCAGCCCACCGCAAACTCCAAGCAGATTTCCTCCCAGTCCCTCCGGAAGATTTCCGTCTGGATGCAGGCGCGAAAACCGGCTGATCAAGCGGCTGGTCAAACCCAAACCGCTAAGTGCAACGAGCAGGGAGTAGTCAAAGCTCAAGCTGGTCAGTGAGATAGCTTCTGCCGTCGAGAACGAAAGCAAGAGAGCAAAGCCAATGCTCGCTGTCGCGCTTCGCTGCGAGACTGACAGCCAGCCGCAGATGGCGGCGTTCAGCAGTCCGATCAGGATCCAATGCAACTGGTTTTCGGAGAAAAGGCGGGGCGCTGTGGCTACGTTGAGCACTGCCAAAGCGATCACGGCGGTCACGCAACCCAGAGCAGCATGGCGCCAACTTGGGCCAGTCTCCGCAGCCAGCCAAAAGCCGGCGATGGTGATGGCCAACCCCATCAGGGCTGGACCGAGCAGGGCGAGGGGGAGCGTTGTCAAACCGGCAGTGGCAATGAGCGTCAC
>JAJTFE010000008.1:0-4299 GCA_021298375.1 Blastopirellula sp.
ATGCTCCAGGGAAATCGCCCCCCAAATTCAGCCGAATACCCGCCGAGATTGCGGTCGGGCGCCGACTGAAACACCTGGCGGTCGACGTCGGGCTTCGCGTCTCCAAACCGGGCGCTGGTGACGTAAAAGCCGTAGTCTGTGGGCGCTCCGTCGTAGTCGAGAAAGCTCAGCCCCGTTCCTCGCCCTTTGGTGTAAGCAACTCGCTGGGTCCGGTAAATGGCCGCCGCCTGCGTCGTTTGCCAGTCCATGCCGTCGAAGATCACAACAAAAATATACTTTTTCCCGTCGGCGGCAGCCTGCCGCTGCAAGCGGAAGAGGTCTGTCTGGTCAAAGTAATCGACGCTGGGATTGAGAGTTCCCGCAGGTGTCTCACCGTACAACGCCTCAAGACGCTCCGCGTGGCGGTATGCCGAGCGTCGACCCTGATACGCATCCAGTGTTCCACCGAACAAATAGACCGGGATCAGACGATTCGAGTGATTCGTCCATCCCGTGTACTTTTCGGGATTGGTGCCCCAGTAACCCCAATCCGCCTTCCCGCTTTCAATCGCCGCCAACTGCAGGCTGCGGACATGATCGGGAGCTTGCTGGGCCGACACAAAGGTTTGGCTGATCGCAAACCCAGTCAAAAGGCAACCGAAAACGACGAAAGTTCTCATGATTCGCGAAACCATCGGGAAACGGGAAAAGTAAACTGATTGCTGCTTCACATCCGGTGTCAGTTTACCTGCTGATTCCGCGATCGAAAACCGCTTCCCGTATTCAGCCCAGATCGCGTTCGGGTTAGGATGGTGAGGTTGAAAGCAGGGCGAGTGACCGGCCTCGGGCGGGCGGCAGGTCAGCGGTCCAAGGCAAGTCGCAGCTGGCAAGCTTGGATGGCAAACCTTCGATTGTGATCATTCGACAGCGAATTTATTCAGAGAACGAGAGACCCATGATCCGATTTCTTAACGTCCGGCTGACTTGGCTGGTCGCGTTCATCACATTGCAAACGGCAGTGACGTTCCTCAGCCCCCTGTCACCACTCTCAAATCAGGTGGTTTGCGCGCAAGACGCCGAACCCGCTGAAGAGAAGCCCACCGCGGGCGGCAAAGAAGAGGCTGGTCCCGGTCAGGCCGATGCCGAGCAGGAGGCCCGACGCGAGTTGCAGCGCGAGTTGGCCCGACTCCGCAATCGTGAAATGCGTCCGCGGCGGGAGATCAACATTTTCTCCCCGCTCGATCTGCCGACCCCCAATGATGCCCGCTCGGCCATTGGGCTCCCCGGCCCAGGCTATTGGCAGCAACAAGCCGACTACCGGATGGAAGTGACTCTCGATGACCAAGCCGACACGCTCGTCGGCCGCGAGACCATTACCTACACCAACAACAGCCCCACGCCACTGCCCTATCTCTGGTTGAATCTCGAGCAGAACTTATTCCGCAGCGACAGCGATGGCTCCAAGTTCACCCCTCGCGCCTCGCGGTTTAACAACATTGGCGAATTTGAAGGAGGCTATACGATCGAATTCGTTCGGATCGGTGGCCAAGAGCTGAATCTGGAGGTCTTCGACACCGTGGGGCGGGTGATGCTCCCGAATTCGATTGAACCGCGCGGCGGCCAAGTCCAACTGGAGGTTGGCTGGAAATTCAACATCCCCTCCTACGGCGCGGACCGGATGGGAATTCAGTTTGTCGAACAGGGAAAAATCTACGAGATGGCCCAGTGGTTCCCTTCGGTCTGCAAATTTGACGACGTCAACGGCTGGAACAATCTTCCCTATCTGGGCCAAGGCGAGTTCTATACTGACTTTGGAACTTACGATGTGAAAATAACTGCCCCCCGAGGACACGTCGTCTGCGCAACTGGGGTGCTGCAAAATCCGACCGAAGTGCTGACGCCGGCTCAGCAGGAGCGACTCAATCAGGCCAAGCAGAGCGCAAAAACGGTCATGATCCGGACACAGGAAGAAGTCGGGACGCCAGCCGGAAGCCCCGAGGGCGAAGGCCCCCTCACCTGGCACTTTAAGGCAGAAAAAGTTCGCACCTTCGCCTGGACCGCCTCCCAAGCCACGATCTGGGACGCCGCGGGGATTACTTGGGACGATGGTTCAACCGTCCTTTGCCAATCGGTTTACCCGAAAGAGTCCCTGCAAACCTGGCCCGAGAGCACCCAGATGCTCCGCCACTCTGTGCTGCTCTACAGCGACCAGTGGTTCCGCTATCCCTACCCGACCGTGACCAATGTGAGTGGCGTCTGCGGAGGCATGGAGTACCCAATGGTGCTCTTCTGCAGTGATGATTTTTCCAAGGCGGGACTGTTTGCCGTGACCTCACACGAGTTGGGGCACTCCTGGTTCCCGATGATTGTGAACACCGACGAAAGACGCTATCCGTGGATGGATGAGGGCTTCAACACCTTCATCAATTTCTATGATCGGTTTGACGTGTACAACGCGGACATCAATGGCCAGCCCTTGGCCAGCCGCGACGAAAACGGCCCCCCCTCGGGCCGGGGTCGTGGAAACAGCACGTTGGTCAATCAGCCGATCGCCCTCCCAGCCGACCAATTGCGGCCGGACCGCCTCGGAAGGTTGGCCTACTTCAAGCCGGGTAACGGCATGCGTTTGCTCCGCGAGGTGATTCTGGGACCAGAACGATTCGACCCCGCGTTCAAGTTGTACATCCGTGAGTGGGCTTTCAAGTCTCCCCAGCCTGCGGACTTTTTCCGATGCATGGAAAACGCTACCGGCATGAACCTGGCCTGGTTCTGGCGCGGCTGGTTCCTCGAGGACAACCTCTGCGACCAGGCGATTACCAGCGTGACCACTGGCCGCGATGCCGAGAGCGTCCGGGTACAGATCGCCAACAAACAGGAAATGGTGATGCCTGTCTTCCTGAGAGTTGAATTCGAGGACAAGACGACCAAAGACGTCGAACTGCCCGTCTACGTTTGGTACTACACCAATCTCTGGTCCGCGGATGTCCCGACAGAGGGCAAGTCCGTCGCCAAAGTGACGCTCGACCCCCGGCGGAATATTCCCGACGCCGACCGCTCCAACAACACCTGGAACGCGCCCAAGGCTGACAAGACCGACCAGCCTGAAAAGGCCGAGGGCGAATCGGGCGGTGACAAGCCCGGAGCGAACGACGGTGGCGGCGACGATGACGATCGTCGCTGACCGGGCCCATTTCCCGCAGGCTGTTTTCGCTGGCCCGGCAAACGGTTGCTGTTAATCCAGCAACCCGTGTTTGGCTGTATCGCCCTAACGCTGACCCCGGGGAAACGAAATGCCTCGCTCGCCCCGTCAGCGGACACTATTCTGTCTTGTTTGTCTCATTGAGAAGATCCGATGAATCGATTGTCATTGCCGGTTGGCCTCGTCTGTCTTGCCATCGCCTTGGTCCCGCCGGCTTCGGGGGTCCCGCCGGCTTCGGGGGTCCCAGCGACTCTCTGGTCAGGATCGGCTGGCGCTCTTTCGGCCCAATCTCCGCAAACCGGCGACTCTCCGCTCTGGGGGGGAACCCCCTCGCGGAACATGTCCAGCCCAATGACGGGAATCAATTGGGATTTCGATTTGAACGCTGGGAAAAACGTAGTCTGGTCCGTTCCGCTTGGGTCGCAAACTTATGGTGGTCCAACTGTCATCGGCGGCAAGATTCTCGTCGGCACCAACAACGGCGGAAATTACGTCAAGAAACATGAAGGCGATCGCGGTGTCGTCCTCTGCTTCAACGAAGCCGACGGCAAGTTTCTCTGGCAATTGACCAGAAACAAACTGGAGGACGCCAGCAACCTCGATTTTCCCGAAGTCGGGATTTCGTCCATCGCGGCCGCTGAAGGAAATCGCGCTTGGCTGGTGACCAATCGCTGCGAGTTGATGTGCCTCGATCTGGAAGGCTTTTACGACCAGGAAAATGATGGACCGGTTATCGACGAAGCGGACCATGACCAAGAGGATGCGGATGTCGTCTGGAGCATCGACATGCTCAAGGACCTCAACGTCCAGCCGCACTTTCTCGCCACCAGTTCGCCGCTGGTGCATGGGGACTTGGTCCTGCTCTGCACCAGTCAGGGGATCACGGCCGGTGAGGAGGCCCATTCCGACCCGGAGGCCCCGTCTTTTCTCGCTGTCGACAAAGCCACCGGCAAGGTGGTTTGGAAATCAAACTTGCCCGGCAAGGGTATTCTTGACGGCCAGTGGTCGAGTCCCGCCCTGGGACTGGTCAATGGCAAGCCGCAGGTGGTCTTTCCCGCCAGTGACGGCTGGGTCTACAGCCTCAATCCGGACAATGGCGAGTTGCTTTGGAAATGCGATCT
>JAJTFE010000008.1:4306-25740 GCA_021298375.1 Blastopirellula sp.
GGGGCATCTTTGGCGCATCGATGCGACCAAAACAGGTGACGTAAGCGCCGAGGTTGGCGAGATTGGAACTGCCGGCTCTCCCAACCCAAACTCGGGCGTGATCTGGCATTACGGCGGGTCGGACAAGGACGGTAGCGTGACCGGTGAGCAAGGCGAGTCCATTTTCTTTCGCACCATCTCGACCGTCGCGATCGGAGATGGCCTGCTTTTTGCCGCCGACCACCGGGGCACAATGCACTGCCTCGACTTTGCAACCGGCAAGCGGCTGTGGATCCACGACATGATGTGCCTGATCTGGGGCTCGCCGCTCCTCGTCGACGGTCATGTGTTAATCGGGACGGAAGATGGCAAACTCCTGCTCTTCAAGGCAGGACGGACAGAGGGCAAGCCCGTGCGCGAATACGATGTCAAAGACTACGCCGCAGTCTATGCGACTCCCGTGATTGCAAACGACCATCTGATTCTGGTGGATCGGGCTAACCTGACCAAAATTCGATTGAAAGCAGGCGACAAGTAACGCTCGACCGGAGTTTTACTTGTGCACTGCCAGATCAGGGAAGCACAGCAGAGAGGGCTCGGCATGGATCGGTTTCTGCAGGCAGCGATTGAGGAAGCTCGCAAGGGGCTGGCTGAAGGTGGAATTCCGATCGGCTCAGTCCTCGTAATCGGCGGCCAGATTGTCGGCCGAGGCCACAACCAGCGGATCCAAAAAGGCAGCCCAACCTTACACGCTGAAATGGACTGTCTCGAAAACGCCGGCCGCCTCTCCGCCGCCGAATATGCCGAGGCGACACTGTATTCGACGCTCTCACCCTGTGACATGTGCAGTGGAGCCTCACTGCTCTACAAAATCCCCCGGATTATTGTCGGGGAGAATGTCAATTTTCAGGGACCCGAAGAATACGTCCGCCGCAGAGGGGTCGAACTCACCATCCTGAACGACAGAGAATGCATCCAGTTGATGCAGGATTTCATTCGCAACCAGCCGACCTTGTGGAATGAGGATATAGGCGTTTGACCGTCATGCGGTTCGCAGCTGCTCAACCGCGGATGAGCTTCCGACAAGTCGCGCTCTAACCTGAATACGGGCTGCTGTCAGGCCGGAGTTTTCGCAGCGAATGCAGGGATGTCAAGTGAGCCAGCCAGCTCCCTGCGGAGCCTCCCGTTGGACAGCCACCGCAGACAGTTCGCTGGGCACAAGCCGCGGCGACGGGGTTCCACCGGTCATCATTTGGGTCTCGAGCGAATATGGTTTATACTCGCAACCGGTTGTGAATCGCGAACGTTCTGTCCCAGCCCACAAAGATTGCCATCCGCAGGCCTCCATGAATCGCACTCCAGATAAAAACCGCCTGCCTGATGTCGATGCGGTGATTGAATTCATTCAGAAAATCAAACAGCGCGTCGGCACGGTCGTGGTGGGCCAGGATATTGTCGTTGAACGCCTGCTGATTGCCCTGTTCACCGGAGGCCACCTGCTGCTGCAAGGCGTCCCTGGCCTGGCCAAGACCCTGCTCGTCTCAGTCATCGGCCAGACCGTCGACTTGGATTATGCCCGGGTTCAATTCACGATCGACCTCCTCCCCTCGGACATCTTGGGCTCGGAGATCCTCGACCAGCGAACCAACGAGTTCCGCGTGCATAAAGGCCCGATTTTCACCAACCTCCTGCTGGCTGATGAAATCAACCGGGCCGCCCCCAAAGTGCAGGGTGCCTTGCTCGAGGCAATGCAGGAACGGAAGGTAACCATTGGCAAAGAGACCTTCAAGCTGCCCGCTCCGTTTCTCGTGATTGCCACCCAGAATCCAATCGAACAAGCCGGGACATTTGAATTGCCCGAGGCTCAACTCGATCGCTTCATGATGCTCCACCGACTTGAGTATCCGACGCCGGCTGAAGAAAAAGAAATTCTGCGCCGCAATCTGGCTCTCGGCGTTCGCCTTGAGGACCGAGGGGCCATCGCTCGCACCGAGTTCGACGTCCTCGAGAAAGAACCGGTTGGCTCGACCAAGGAGTTGATCCAGGCCATGCAGACCGTGCATGCGGTCCATGTAAGCGAGGTGTTTATCGATCACGTGGTTGAAATCGTTGATCGCACGCGGCGTCATCCGCTGCTTGAAATGGGCTGCAGTCCTCGCGCGGGGATATCCCTGATCAAGGCCAGCCGAGCCCGGGCGCTGATCCACGGCCGTCACTATGTCACCCCCGAAGACCTGTTCGCCTTGGCGGAGGACGTGCTGCTGCACCGGATCCGCCTGAGCTACGAGGCGTTGGCCGACGGACACACAGGCAAGTCCATCCTCAAAACGATTCTCAACGATTACACCTGACCTTCTCCCGCATCGGTTCGAAAACAGAGGAAGGTCGCCATGATGGCTCGTGACTTCCTTGAGCCGATGCTTTTTCCAGCGTGTATTCGTGACCTAAGAAGCCGCTCCCTTTCTTGCTCTCCCGCCTCCTTCCCGCGACCAGCCCGGAACATCAGGAATGACTCCCGTGTACGCCGAACTTGAATCGCTGGAGGTCCTCGATTGGCGACAATTTCTGATCGCGGTTCGGCGGCTTGCTGACAGCTTCAACTATGGAACGGATCGCTCGCCGTTTCTTGGCTCCGGGGTGGAGTATGTCCAGTCTCGGCCCTACGAATACGGCGATTCGGTCCGTTCGATTGACTGGCGGGTCACGGCCCGGACCGGCAGGTTCTTCGTCAAGCAGTTCGAGACTCCCAAGCAATTGCCGATTTATCTGCTGCTCGACACCAGTGCCTCGATGGTCGTCAGCTCCCAGACCCGCAGCAAACTCGCAACCGCCTTGCAGATCGCCGGCGGGCTGGCGTTTGCCGGCTTGGATCGGGTCAGCCCCGTTGGCTTGCTGACGACAGGTGATGAATTCCGCCAATACCAACCGAGCCTCGCCAAAAGCCAGGTACTTCAGTGGCTGCATGAGCTGCGCCGTTTCAGGTTGGGGCAACAAACCGAACTGGCCAAACGCCTGACCGACTTAAATGCGCGGCTGGCAAATCGGGCGATGCTGATTGTGCTCAGTGACCTGCATGAACCAGCCGCGTTGGCCGCTCTGAAGTTGTCGGCCCAACGACATGACGTGGTCGTGCTGCAGCTTCGAGACCCGGCTGAGCGGCAATTGCCGGCCAGCGGGTTGATTCGCGCCCGCGAGCCTGAGACCGGGCGAGAGTTCGTCTTGAATCGTCGCTCAAAACTGATCGACCAGGCGGCGCTTGAACAGCAATTGAAACGGGCAGGAATTGACCACTTGTTGATCGACATTGACCAGAAATACGCCCATCGGCTGCGCTGGTTTTTTCGCTCCCGAGGTGGCTTAGGAGGTAAAGGGCGATGATGCTCCATCGGCCTCCCCGGGCAGGACGGGTTCGTGATTCGATCGTGACCGCGATAAGCGGCTGGCTCCTCGTAACCCTGATGGCGGTCGTTGGGCAGGCCGCCGTGCGTGGCCCCGGGCAACAAGATCCAGGCGCGGCGACATCGGCCGCCCTCGATTCCTCAATCGCTTCCTCGACAGTCGGCTTTCCGGTGCGCATTGAGCAGTTGAAGCTGCCCGGAACGCGCTTGGTCAGTCGCCCGCTGGAGTCGCGGACAGAGCCCATCGTCGTGCGCGTCCTCGATGCGTTTGCACATGGCGATGGGTTTCGCTACGACCTGGAGGTGACCGGCTTCACCCCGGGAAAACACAACCTCTGTGAGGGCTTGGTGCGAGCTGACGGTTCGTCCGCTGCGGACCTGCCCGCGGTTTGGGTCGAGATTGCCACTCAACTTCCACCCGGGCAGATCAAGCCACATGAGTTGCAGCCATCGGCTCCACAAGTCCTGTCGCTGTACACCGGGCTGCTGATTGCGGCAGGGGGACTTTGGCTCCTCGGCTTGGCGGCGATCCTCTTCTGGGGCCGGGGTAGAGAGCATCATCTCAGCCAGCGCCGGCGACAGATGACGGTTGCCGATCGTTTGCGTCCGCTGCTGGAGCAGGCAGCTACCGGCCAACTTGCCAGCGTCGATCGCGCGGCACTGGAGCGGGTGCTGCTCGCTTTCTGGCGGAAAAAGCTGCGACTGGAGACGCTCCCGCCTGGGGAACTGATGCCCCAGCTGCGAAAGCATCCAGAGGCCGCTGGCCTGATGGAGCAACTGGAAACGTGGCTGCATGCCCCGCCAGGTGAGCAGCCGATCGACTGGCAATTATTGCTCGCTCCCTATCGGACGATGGACCTCGCCGAGTTGGAGTTGCCATGAGCGATTGGATCGCCCAAATCCCCGAATGGCTTTGGATCCCCAGCGGTTTTCGGCACCCTTGGGTTTTACTCTTGGAAGCCTTGCCGATGCTCTTGCTCGTCTGGATCTGGGGGCGACAGGGCCGAGCCGTCGCGGTCCCCGTTGACTACAGCTCAGTATCCGCCGGGAATTGGTGGAGAACGATCGTGAATCTCACCAGCTCCATGGCGCCCCTGCTGTTGGCGGTTGCCATCTGGCTCGCAGCCGGCCCGTTGCAACTGGGCAAGCCGCAAGCCCAGCGAAAAATGACCAACATTTTGTTCTGCGTCGATGTTTCGGGGAGCATGGGTGTACCGTTTGGTGCCGGGACCCGCTACGACGCCTCCATGGCGGCGATCGAGCGTTTTATCGACCGCCGATCAGGCGACGCGTTCGGGCTGCAGTTCTTCGGCAACTCCGTGGTCCGCTGGACCCCGCTCACCACAGACCCGTCTGCCATCAAATGCGCCTTGCCGTTTATGCGACCGGATGTCGTGCCGATCTGGATGGCAGGCACGGCGATCGCGAATTCGATGCTCGACGCGCGGCGAGTCTTGCTGGAACAGCCCGAGGGAGATCGCATGATCATTCTCGTGACGGATGGCGTCAGCCCTGACCTGATGGAGGGAAACGATGTCGATATTGGCCGGCAATTGGCCGAGGCCCAAATCGTGGTCTACGGCATCCACGTGGCGGAGGGCGATGCGCCGGATGAGGTCGTGCGGATGGTGGCCAAAACGGGCGGAGACGTTTTTGCGGCCGATGATCAAGCTGGCTTGGAGGAAGTCTTCGCCAAGATTGATGCCATGCAAAAGGCCGAAGTCGAGCGAACTGTCGCGGAGCAGCAGGATCACTTCGTGCCCTATGCCTTTGTCGGCCTGCTTTTGCTCGGTTTGTGGCTGATGGCGAGCTTCGGTTGGAGGTACACGCCATGGTAGTCGCCATTGTCGCCAGTAGCGTGCTCGCGATCAGCCTCGTGGCCGAATGGCTGCACTGGCGCCGGACTCGCCGGATGGCTCATCTGGCCTTCGGCCCCAAGGGCCGGGCCAGCTTGTTGGGGCGGCTTGCCCCACTGCTGCGAATCGCCGCTCAAACTGCGCTGGGCTGGGGGCTGGCCACGCTGCTGATCATTCCTCCGCAAACGGTCGCCACCGGCGACGCGAGCACCACTCAACCGCGACACGTCGTGATTCTGCTCGATGTGTCGCCGAGTATGCGGTTGGACGATGCCGGCCGCGACCGGCAGCTGTCGCGAATGCGTCGCGGCAAGGAACTTATTGAGTCGCTGTTTGACCGCGTGCCGATCCAGCAATATCGACTGAGCGTGATCGCTTTTTATGACAAGGCGATTCCAGTTGTCATCGATACCCGTGATATTGAAGTCGTAAAAAACTGCTTCAACGATCTTCCCTTGAACTTTGCCTTTAAGGGAAAGCAGACCAATCTGTTTGCCGGATTGGATTCGGTCGCCGAGATCACCCGCCCCTGGAATCCGGACAGCACGGTGTTGATCATTGTGACCGACGGCGATACCGTGCCCGCGAGCGGAATGCCTAAACTTCCCGCCTCGATTTCGAGGACTCTGGTCGTCGGTGTGGGCGACCCGATTTCCGGAAAGTTCATTGACGGCCGGCAATCTCGGCAGGACATTTCCACGCTGCGACAAGTCGCGACCCGCATCGGGGGAGAGTTTCACAATGGAAATGAACAACACATCTCCACCGCCGCCATTCAGCGATTAACGGCCGAAACAGGGAGGAAAAAATTCCGGGAACTGACGGCTCGTGATTTCGCACTGCTAGCTGCCTTGTCAGGAGCCGCTTTGTTGGCAGTGCTCCCGGTTGGCCTGCACTATTTCGGAACAGCGGGCGGGAAAGCCTTCTTTTCCGCTCCGAACCCGAAAAAGTAGGGCGTTCTGATTGGTTTTGGACGATTTGTCTGATAGTCTAGTAGGCATCGACGCCAACTCACCCGGTGAGGATTGACCATGCGAATTCTGCTACTGATGCTCTGGCTGCTCGTGCCCGTCGGGGCCTTGGCTTACCATTTCGGCCCCGGGCAGGCGCACCTCCAAATGGACTCGGTGGCTGCTGTTCTGAAGTCAGCCCGCGCCGATGTCGCAGCAGAGCGGTGGGGAGCTGCACAAGCCGCTTTCGAGCAGGCGCTCTCCCAGACACCCGAAACGGAGACCAGGCTTCGGCAGGAACTGCGGCTGGAGGTCTGCAAGGCCCAGATGCTCAACCGGCAATTGCCGTCCGCCCATGATTCCCTCGTCGGTTTGATGGAAGAAGTCAACGCGGATCCCTCCACTCCGGAAAAGTTCGCCCAAGAAGTTCGAGCCGCCTTGGCCAGCTCACAGTACTACCTGACTTGGCTGCTGCGACTGGAGGGTCAGCCTCGGGAGCGGTGGGAGCCGGAGATCGAAGCCGCACGGCAGAATTACACGCTGCTTGCAAAACAAGCTGCCGCAAATGGCGATTCAGGCTCATTGAAACTGCGGAAGGAAGACCTCGAGTCGGCCGTCCGCTTGGCGAGGATGGACCTCGGGGAGCTGCAAGGTTTGCCGCTCCCCAGTCAGTGAGAGGGTTGCAAATCGGGACCCGGTCGGCGTCCCTCCAAAAAACCCTCCAAGAACAAAGACCCGAACAATGGCGGAGGAAGCGGTCCGCTGCCCGATGGCTCTGGCAGTTAAGCCCCGTGAACCTGCAATGGGCCGCAAGTTAAGCCCAGAGCGGGGTTGCACTCCACAGATTTGCATTTAAATCCTTTGCAGTCCAAATCTTTGTACTTCAACGATTTGTTCACCCCAGGGCGTCTGAGACGCCCTTTTTTTTTGACTCGGCCGAGGAGTTTGCTTCTGAAAGAAGCCTTGGTCGAGCGAACCTCGCTTCGGGAGGAACGGTCTTGGGCTCATCTCCCTGTTCGGCTCTCTCGCTTGCGGAATCGCTTCGCTTGGAGATAGCCGGTAGCTTGGGGTCGACTGATTCTCGACAGCCCAAGGCTCCATTGGAAACAGGTTAAGGAACTTTTGTCTTGCGAAATGCGTGAGCCATGAACCGAAAAAAGCTGATTCAACTGGGAGTTCCTCCCGATGCCGTTCCGGCAGCGATTGAATGCATTCAAGCTGCGGCCGATCAGAAAGAGACTGCCGGCAAGCCCAAGCAGGTAGTGCCGCGGTTGGTCGCGGCTCCCCAGTCCTTTCTGGACGATGGGGTCTGGGGCCCTTTGGCCCGAGCAGTGATTGCCGAAACCGAAAACCTGAGCAGAGTGCGCGAGCCGATCGACTACCTCAGTTGGGGTGCCGACTTGGAGGAGACGGCTCATCAGCAGATGCGCAACGCCTGTCGCCTGCCGATTTCCCGGGCTGCCGCCCTGATGCCGGATGCCCATGTCGGTTACGGCTTGCCGATTGGCGGCGTACTGGCTTGTGAAAACGCGGTAATCCCCTACGGCGTCGGCGTTGACATCGCCTGCCGGATGAAACTGACGATTACCGACCTGCCTGTCGAGCCGCTGCGGCGCAACGACGCGAGCGAGTGCCGGGAACTGGATCAGGCTTTGCAGCGCGGGACGGTCTTCGGTACCGGTGGCGTCTGGAAGCGGCCTCATGATCACCCCGTGATGGATGAGGATTGGACCGTCTCCGCAGTCACGCGGGAAATGCGCGATCGAGCTTGGAAGCAACTGGGGACCAGTGGCAGCGGCAACCATTTCGTGGAGTGGGGGCTGCTGACTCTGCCCGAGACGCTCGAAGGGGTTCCCCGTGGCGAGTACGTCGCTTTGTTATCACACAGCGGAAGCCGGGGAACCGGTGCCCAAGTCTGTCAACGCTACACGCAGATCGCGCGGCAAAAGGCGCCGGCCTATATTCGCGATGACCCGCAGCTTTGTCATCTGGCTTGGCTCGACATGTCCACAAGCGAGGGGCAGGAGTATTGGGCTGCGATGAATCTGATGGGCCAGTACGCGCATGCCAATCACGAAGTGATTCACCGCAACGTCGTCAAGTTAGCCGGCGCCAGTGCCCTCGGTACCATCGAGAACCATCACAACTTCGCCTGGCTGGAAGAACATGGCGGGCGGCAATGGTACGTACACCGCAAGGGGGCAACTCCGGCGGGTCCTGGCGTTTTGGGAATCATTCCGGGAAACATGGCTGATTCCTGCTACATCGTCCGGGGAAAAGGCCAAGCGAGCAGCCTCAACTCTGCCGCGCACGGCGCGGGCCGCGTGATGTCGCGAACGGCAGCCAAAAAGCAATTCCGCTGGGGACCGTGGCGCGAGCACTTGCGCGAGCGAAATGTGCGATTGCTCGCGGCTGGACTGGACGAAGTTCCCGGTGTCTACAAGGACATTCGGGAGGTGATGGCAGCCCAACATGACCTCGTGGATATCGCCGGCGAGTTCATGCCGCGAATCGTCATGATGTGCGGCGACGACAGCCGGGCCGAGGATTGAGCCCCTGCTGATTCTCAAGCACCCACCGACTCGGCGCTATCCGAAAGGATGGCGCCGAGTTTTTTTTGTCAGCGGGACTTCATCCCCAGTGCAGGCTTGCCGGGTTCATTGGAGCACGTGACCCAGCCTTGAGCGACCAGGCCCTCGAGACAAAGCAGCGATTCCTTGAAAGCCGCGCGCCGGGACATGTCATCGGGAAACATGCCGGAAATCCGTTGCTTGAGCACGGGCAAAAACCGCTCCAGTTCGCCGGAAGTCTGGAGCGAGGAATAGACGAGCCCGTAGATGCCGGTCAACGGCAACGACCGTTGGTCTCGCTTGAGAATCGACACAGGCAACACGCGACCTGACTTAATCGTGGAAGAAGTCTCCGGCCGGGCTCCCTCCAGATTGAGCTGAAAGCGATTCATTCCGTCGATCAGGAACGTCACATCATCGGCGGAGGTATTCGAGAAGTGTTGCTGGACCATTTTGATTCCGGCCACATTCAAACCGCCGATTGCAACCTGCCCGGAAACGTCATCGATTCCCCCATTGCTGAGCCAGCGAAATGCCTCCTGTGGCTCGAAACTTAACCCCGAAGCGGCGGCAATGTCGCGGCAATTTTCCAGAATGTCGGTGAACAGGCCATTGGCGGAATACCAGTACTCGGCAAATTTAATATGCTGCCGAATCCGCCGTGTCTGGATGTCGTGATATTGGGCCCGCAACCAGACGGGCGACTGCTCACCTCGCTCCAGTTCCAAAATTGTCGCCGCACAATGCTCGGCGGACGTGTGCGTCAACGTCAGTCCCGCGGCCAAAATTGGATCAGCAAACCCGAGCGACTCGCCGACCAGAAACCAGTTTTCCCCACAGCTTTCCGCAGCCACGTACGACCAGTCATTGGCCGTCGAGACTTTGCTCGCGACCGTTGCCTTGGACAGGAGCGCGGAGAGTTCCGGCTCTTGAGCCAACGCTTCGTAATACAATTCCTCCGGCCGCTTGCCGCTCTGCTTGTAAAACTCCGCATTGCAGACCAGCCCAACGCTGGTCCGTCGATCCGAAAGCACGATGTACCAGACCCAGCCAAACGGGACGCTTCGGATCAACACGCGCATCGCTCCGCTCTCGAGCATTGCACGGTTCAGCCCATCGGCTTCCCAATAGTTCCAGAAAGCGACGTTTCGCAGCAAACTCGGAGCATCCACGGCGATCTCCAAATGCCGGCGAAGAATTGCCGAATGGCCGCTGGAGTCGATGTAGTACCGGGCTTGAATCCGCCGGCCATCCTCCAGCTCCAAGCCGGTAACTCGGCGGTTGGCGCCCATGCCGGAAGAGGTCACCCGCATTACCTTGTGTGGCTGGAACAGGGTCGCTCCAAGTTCCTTGGCGTGGTCCAACAAAATCTTGTCGTAGATCGCCCGGTCGACCTGCAGCGCGACGCGTTGCCGCCAACCCTCGAACTTGGCGGGGCGGGTACGGTCCCCGATTTCCGAGTCCGGGATAAAGCCAAACACCCATGGCGCAGTCGTTTTTCCCCAGGTGTAGCTTGCGCCGAGCTTGATCGGAAAGTTAGCTGCTTCAATCTTGTCCCAGGCGCCGATCTCGTGCAGCACCCGGCCGATCGGCGGCAGTTGGCTCTCGCCGACGTGGTCGCGAGGAAACTCCTCCCGCTCAATCACTGCCACCCGAAGGTGCGGCGCATACTTCCTCAGATAGGCGGCGGTCGTTGAACCGCCCGGACCGCCGCCAATAATCGCCACATCAAAGTCGAGGTTTTCGGCAATCATGACAATTGAGCTCCAACCGCTGACAAACGGCTTTTACGACAGAACTCAGATTGTAATTCATCCGCCCACAGTCCGCCAAATCGGCCGACCGGATTCGGCCCGGCAATCGTCCAGATTATCGGCGGAATCGGAGCCCCAGGAAAACATTGTGGGAATCGTAACCAAAGTCTCCCAGGCTCACATCAAACGTTTCACTTTCCACATTCAAATGGTCTGCCCCGAGATAGCGGTACTCGGTGTACAACTCCACTCGTTCGGAAACCGGGTAATTGACGCCTGCCAAAAATTGGTAGGCGAACGAGGAATTCTGGACCAGAAATCGCTCCGCAGCCGTATCAAAGCTGCCGTCGGCGTACAGTCCGCCGAGCCCACCGCCCAGGTACAAAGCCGGCGAGCCAATGCAGCGTGGACAGGTATCCACAATCAGATTAAACATACCGGAATAGCTGTTGATCGTGCCCGCGGCCGGCTCGCGATCACTGAACAGTAACGAGCCCGAGGTGTTAAACTCCTGCTCGAAAAAAGAGCTGACATCGTTGGCCCGATAGGTGAACTCAAACTCGCTTCGGACGTAATCGATCATCTGCCCGCCGACCGCGAAGCCCGCAGCGTAGCCGTCCCGGAGCTTCGCCCCGGTGATGAACTCGCTCGTCCCGTTGCCGATTTTGCTCTCGAAATTATCGATGTCCGCGTAGCCGCCAAACAGACTGAGATACTTCTGCTTGTACAAGGGCCCGCCGCAGGGTGGCTGGCTACAACCCGTCTCTCCACAACCACCTGCCCCGGCTCCATTGCATTCCGCCTGCCCGCATCCGCCATCTTGCGTCGAGCAACGCGAACGACTCGCCCGGTCAACACCGCCACTCCAAGGCACGCCATTCGAATCTGCCTGATAGCAGTAGCCAACAGCCGGTAACCATGCCAGCAACATCATCCAGCTAGCAATGAAACGGTTCATGATTCAGCCTTTGCGCGACACAGGAAACGAGTACCTGTAGGTTCTTCGTCACAATCGTTGCAACAGATTGAGTCAGGCTCCAGAGAATAACAACCCCCAAGTCACCCACACTGCGCTGTCAACCCAAGCCCCGAAGTCTTCGGTGATCTTGGGCTGGACTGCGCCCCTGCGCGTCACGGCCAAGACAGCGAACGCGGGCTAAGCAAGCCGGGCCCGTAGGGGGTTGGCTTGAGCTGGGGGGCAAAAAGCTGCCGGGGACAGACGAGCCACTGGCGTTGCCGGCCAGGGAGCGAGCCAGCGTGGCGGCTCCAGCAGGAAGTGAAACTTGGTGGTCAGAACCTAACCTGACCGCAGGAGCGAGCGGCGTCGGACCTCTAGATTGCGGCCTGCCTGACCCGCTCGAAATTCAAGCGCAGTTCAAACGCACGGCGGGCCCGCAGAAGCTTAAACCCCAGCCGTCGTTCGTTCACTGGCGGTGGCATCCGCCTCCACTTCGGCGACTGTTTGCTGCTTCTTTTCGTCACCGACGATTCCCCCGGCGAACTCGACATCGCCGATTCGCTCGATCACTCGGTACTTCCTGCGATAGTCGTGGTCAATAAAGTCAACAAACTTGACCCGGAACTCCATCGAGGGGCTCATCTCGGCTTGCAGCTGCTGCCTCGTCGCGGCGGCGATCCTATTTTCGTCCGCACCCTGCCGCACGATGAACTGAATCTCCAGCTCACGCTGGTCGCGCTCGTAAACCTTGATTTCAATGATCGCGTCATCGAATTGCTGGTTGAGCCGATTCACAAACCCGTTGAAAAACGAGGGATAAAACCGGCGGCCCTGGTCGGACATGATAAAGTTCGAGTCTTTGCCTTCAATTTTGGTCAACAGGAAACGCTCTTCGCCCTCAGCGTTCTTTACAAACTCGACGTTGGCAATGTCCTTCATCTTGTAACGGATAAAAGGAAAGTCGCTCAGTTCCAGTCGGGTAACGACCATCTCTGGTTGCCCCGCCTCGTTAGGCTCGGTCTCGACATAGGCGACATTCGCAAAGATCTCCAGTCCGCCCTGAGTTTCATGGGCGATCTCTCCCAGCTCGACCGAGCCGTAAGAATCCTCCACTTTGCTGCGAGTAAAGACGGATTCGATATTCCGCCGCTGACAGTCAAAAAAGGTCTCCCCGGAAACATTGATCAATTCGGGTTGATGCCGCAGGTCCAGCTTGAATCGACGAATGGTATGGGCAATCATGTTCATCGGCGATGGGAACACGAGCAGCAGTTTCGGCTTGAATCGATTGAGGTCATCGACCAGTCCACGGACGGTCTGCTCATTGATTTTGTCAAACAGGTGATAGCGAAATCCGGTCAGCCAACTAAAGCGGTTGAACTTGACCATGTCGTCGATGTTGTAGGTGTTCTTGGGATAGAAGATCATCATTCGCTCCCCCGGCCGCCAGCCCATTCGGTACCAGCACTTGAAGAACGTGAAGAGCATCGAAAACATGTGGTGTTTGGTCATCCACACCACCAGTGGCAGCGCGCTGCTCCCGCCGGTCGCCATAGGCATCAGGAAATTTCCCTTGCGGAGCCGGAGGATCGACTCTACCGGCCGGCCTTCGACGACAAGCTGCCTGGATTTGGCATCAATCCGGGCCAGTTCCCCCGCCATGACTTGCTGTCCAGCGACGGCATAATCCTGCTTGGACATCGACGGCAACCGCGCATAATTCGCAAAAAAGGTGGCGTCATCGGCGGCTTGGTTGCGGGCGAGAAACTCCGTGAACTTCCCCTGAAACCAAGGATTCTCAACATTGACCCGTTCGAGCAGTTGTTGCAGGTCGCGGCGGATCTGGGGGCGGATGTTCGTCAAGCGGTCGGCCACGACCACGTCACGGTAAAGCTTCGTGACCCCACTGACCCCGAAGACCGTACGAAAAAAAGCTTTGGACATTTCTCTCTCGCTAAAATCGATCCGCTGCCAAGGACGCGCGGATTTGCAGCCGGGGTTATTCGGGGGTTCCCAGATTGGGCAAACGGTGACCCATTTTCTCCCGTTTGGTCTCCAAATAGCCAATGTTGTGGGCGTTGATTGGGGGCAAAATCGGCACCTGATCGACCACTTCCAAATCAAACCCCCGAAGATTGAACGCCTCCGTTTTCTTGGGATTGTTCGTGAGCAGGCGAATGCGACTCAATCCAAGGTCCTTAAGGATCTGGATGCCGATTCCATAATCCCGCATGTCGGCCTTGTATCCCAGCGCCATATTGGCTTCGACAGTATCCAATCCCTGATCCTGCAGATGGTACGCTTTGATCTTCTCGACCAACCCGATCCCGCGTCCCTCCTGGGGCAGGTAGACGAGTGCGCCATGTCCCTCGCGGGCAATCATCTCCAGCGCCAATTCCAACTGATCGCCGCAGTCGCAGCGGAGCGAATTCAACAGGTCGCCCGTAAAGCAACTGCTGTGCATGCGGACCAGCGGAGCGAGCTTCTGCTTGTCAGGTTGCCCCATAACCAGCGCGATCGGCTGCTGTGACTCATACTTTACTTCGTATGCAATCACTCGAAACTCGCCGTGCCGGGTCGGGAGTCGCGCGGACGCAACCTGAGTCACAAGCTTTTCGCTCAGCCGTCGATAGGCGATCAGTTCCTCGATCGTGATAATCGGCAAATGGTGCTGGGCGGCGATTTCCATCAGCCGATCGCGGGTTGCTCGATTGCCATCGTCATCGAGGACCTCGCAGATTACCCCAGCCGGACGCAAACCAGCCATGCGACACAAGTCGACTGCCGCCTCGGTGTGCCCAGCCCGCCGCAGCACTCCTCCATCGCGGGCGAGCAGCAAATGCACATGCCCCGGACGCACAAAGTCCTCCGGCTTCGACTCAGGGTCGGAAATGGCCCGAACACAAAAGGCCCGCTCCGAGGCAGTGATCCCTGTCTTGGCGCTTATGTGGTCCAACGGAGTGAGGAAGGCAGTCTCAAGTTTGGTTGTGTTCTGGTTGACCAGCGGCGCGACGTTCAGCCTCTTGGCCGTGTCAGCCAAAATCGGCATGCAGAAGTCGCCCCGTCCGCTGAGGACAAAGTTGATGACCTCGGGAGTGGCTAATTCGGCCGAGCAGATAAAGTCGCCCTCGTTCTCGCGGTCTTCATCGTCAAGCACAATCACGACCCCCCCGCGTTTGATTTGCTCGACCGCTTCGGGGATCGTGGAGAATTTGGCGGAGGTCATGGGAGAGGAGTTCCGAGAAGTGTGTGATACCGGGGCGGCTTGACAAACCGAGGAAGAAATCAAATCCAGCAGCAAAGTTGCTGACCGAGCCCGCGCGTCTTCCAGAATGCGTCGGCAGAGCGGTGAGAATCTCCCCGGAATCCTCCGAAGGGGCTCGCACAGCGATTCCCAAATTATAGAAAAACCGCTCCATACCCGACAGGGCTGGATCCCACCGCCAAACGGTCGCTCGCAATCCAGCCGCTGGAAACTTGCGAACTTTGTCCCCGCGCAAGCTCCAGTCGGGACGCTGCCTCGCTTATGATATGACTAGATCGTCTGGTTGTGCTCTCCTGTTCGGCATTCCCCATGAGCTCTCGACTTGCCAATTCGCTCGCCCTCGTTTTCTTTTTGTTTTCGTTCCGACCAGCGCTGGTCGCCGGACAAACCGCAGGGCAGTCGATCGCCCCCGTCCAAGCGGTCCCCGCCAAAGTTCTTCCTGCTCAAGCCGCAGGCAGCGGTCAAGCGACAGGGAGCTTTCAGATTATTCAGGGCGCGCAGATTTCACCTGCCATTCAGTTAGCGCCTGCCGCGCAAATCGCCCCCGCCGGATCGGTCCAGGGGACTGACCCCAGTCAAGCCGCGGGGGGGCCTGTGGACCCGGCCGAAGCTGCCGCCCAAGCCGAACAGCAGCAACGCACTCAGCAACTGACGTCGCTTCAGTTCCGGCGCACCCCCTCCGCCATCATCGAGGCATGGCGGACGACGGAATTACCCGCCGCGGCAGCTCCTGAGGCTCAGGCGACTGCGAGTTCCGCCGAGCCGCTCCCGGGCCAGCCCCCGAACCCCAAGTTCGACCCGAACAATGCCTTGACATGGCCGGCTGACCGTTTCAGCAAGTTCCTCACGGAACTGCAAAACCAATTCGCGCTCAGCGATTGGGAGCGATTGTCGGCGAACCTCGCTTTTCTCCCCGTGGAACAACGGGACCAGACCGTCAATCAGATGATTCAATCCCTTGGGTCGGACCTCCCGCCGGATGAGTTAGCTCAACTGCGGATGCAGAACCAGAATCGCGGCGTCGATCCGCGGACCCTCGAAAAACAAAAGGTCAGCTTTGAGGATGTCCTGAGATTGGCCAGACTCTCATCCAAGCGCCCCCTCCCGGAGTCCTTGCTGCGCAGCATGGGCCAAGCCACCTCCGCGGCCATTCAGCAGGGGCGGGCCCGCGAAGAGTTGGTCCAGCAGTTGGCAGCGGAGACTGCCCTGCCGGAGCAAGAGCAATTGGTCAACCGAGCACAAGCGGCGCAGCTGCTCGTCTTCGCCAATCAACTCGACGTCGCCGCCGGATTTCTCCCGTCGCTTGACGAAGCCCTTCAGGCCAATAACTTCGAAGCCCTGAATTTGCTCAGTGCGATTTTCTCTGGCGAGTATCGACGAGAACCCAAGACCTCAACTCTGGAGCAAGCCTGGCAGGCAACGCTCGCCGTGTTGGCCGGATCGAAACTGGATGACCCGGTTTACCTGAAAGCGATGACTCAAGCCGTGTCGCTCGCATCCCAGGTTCGCAAGGAACTCGGGCAAGCTTGGCTCGAATCAAGTTTCACCGCCGAGCCTCAGCGGGGGATTGCGATCCTCAGCGGAATTGGCTCGCAATCGGCTCAAGCCCTGGCACAGGCGACCTTTGAAGAAGCTGCGCGGCTGGAGCTGCTCAAACTTCAAAACACCGCCGTTGAGGCGCTGCTTCGAGCAAATCCTCAGCAAGCCGAACAGTGGCGAGGCATCCTGGAATTGCTCGCCAACAATTGGTTGCGGGAAGTTCCGATCACCTATTCAGAGGACCTCTCGACAACCTTTGGCCCTCAAATGCGTCGCGACCTGTTCGGCAATATTTTTTATTACGACGAGAGCATGGGAGAAATGCCCAACCGCGGACAACGGGTCAACCCAATCATGACGGCCGACCTGCTCGACGTTCGCCCCAGCGACACTTGGATCGGACTACTCGATCCCAGCCTGCAGCCCAAGTTCCGGTACTCCGTGGCTCAACTTTATCTCAAAGTCGGCGAGGAGAGCCTGTCGTTCCCGTTCATAGAAAAGCTGGGGCAGTCACATCCGCGCCTGGCCAAGGACCTGATTCGTGAATTCCTTACGGTCTGGACAAAAAACCACAACCCCAACGCCGATCGACAACGCAGCAACCCCTACATGTTCATGTACGGATTTGAGAGCCGGGCGGAAAGCATCCCCCTGACGCGCTCAAAGCAGGAAAGAAATCTGGAAGAGCTCGCGGGATTGGTGCCCAAACTGCGAGAGCTGAATGGCAGAGAACTCGATCCGGAACTGCTCGTGAACGCCTTTCTGACCAGCCACAGTTTCGCCGAGGTTTATCGGAAGGAAGACCTTGAGAAAGTCTTCGGACCGATGGCGGGCATCCCCCCCAAGGTCATCGCCCAACTCGCCCAGAAGATGCGGGAAAATCTCGCCAGCGTGTGGCGCGAAGTCGAGGTCCAGAAACAAGCCAAAACCAAACGCAATCGCAAGGAGGTCGAGGCCGAAGTCGTCGCCGGCTATGCCGCCGCCAACCAGTTGCTCGCCACTGCCGCCGAACAGCACCCCAACGACCCCGCCCTGTTAACGCTCAAGGCCGCGCTGCTGCACGACGAAAACGGCTACCAGGCCGAACTGAAAAGCAGCCCGGAGTTCGCAACCCGCAGGCGAGCTGCCTTCGCGGCCTTCCGCGCGGCAGCCGATGCCTACGCGCGACAAGTTAGCGACCTTGAGCCGAGCGAGCGGAACACCGAAGTCTACGAACGCTGGTTCTACGCCGCACTCGGTGCCTGCGACCTGAAACTGGTCGACGAAAAACAGGTCGCTGACGAAACCCAATACCCCCAAATCGCCGCGGCGATTCAGAACCTGCCTGCTCCCCACGCCGAATGGCATCTGGCCCGCTTCGCCAACCTGCTCTTCAACCGCATGAGTAATGCCCAGCCAGCAGTCAAGGCTCGCTACCTCCGCGGAGGGTTCGCCATCGCGGGCGACCATCCTCAGGCTCGACAGGCCCGAGCTGTGTTCGACTACTACAACGATTTGGTCCGGGAGATCAAGCTGGAGACGGTTGTGGACGGAACCGACCGCGTCGGGACCGAGCCTTTTGGCGTGTATGTCAATCTGCTTCACACCCGCGAAATCGAGCGCGAGTCCGGCGGCTTTGGACGGTACCTCCAAAACCAGAACAACAATAATGTTTTCGTCTACAACTACGGCCGACCTCTGGAAAACTATCGCGACAAGTTTGAAGAGTTCGTACGCAATGCACTACAGGAACACTTCGACATTCAGTCAGTCACCTTCCAGGTCCCCGAGGTCAACTCCAAACCGGGACAGCCCGCCGGCTGGCGTCGAACGCCGTATGCCTACCTCCTGCTGAAAGCGCGAGGTCCCCAAGTCGATCGCTTGCCCCCCCTGAAACTCGACCTCGATTTTCTGGATACTACCGGCTACGCAATCCTCCCGATTGAGTCGCCTGCCCTGCCACTCGACTGTCAAACGGCGGGAGCCGACCCGAGGCCATTCGAACTCAAGAACGTCACCCAGATTCTGGACGAGCGTCAAGCGGACAAGGGTCAACTTCTGGTTGAAGTGAAGGCCACCGGCCACGGCTTGATGCCTGACCTCAAGACGCTCTTTCCCGAGCTCAACTTCCCGGGCTTCCAGTTGGGTGAAGTCGAGGATAACGGCTTGTCCGTCTCCCGCTTTGATCCCGAAAGCGCCGAGGCCTCCATCGTTTCCGATCGGGCCTGGGTACTGCACTTGACCGCGGACCCGGCAAATCCAACCTTGCCGCAAAGCTTCTCATTCGGCGAGCCGGCGGTCACGGCAAACGAAGTGGTCTATCAGCGGTACGTTGACGCCGATCTGAAAACAGTGCAACCAACCATCGAGCTCGAAGCTCGCTACGGCCAATCGAATCGCTGGAGCGCATATTGGCCTTGGGCGGTCGCCGGCCTGTCGGGTCTCGCCGGTCTGGGATGGTGGCTAAGCCGGCTTCGCCAGCGTCCGTCCCAGGAAACTTCGCAGCGCACGCTACCCGAAGCCCTAACCCCGTTTCAGGCGATCGCCATCCTGCAGGAAGTCGAGCAAAGCAAACGCTTGCCACCCGATGCGCTGATCCAGCTGAGGCAGACCATTGCGGACCTGGAACAGCGATTCTTTGATGACAACGTGACCACGCTCCCCTCGCATTCCGAACTGCGAGAGTTGGCTCAACGCTGGCTTTCCAAAGCTTGAAGCAAATTCAGACCGCTTCCCACGGCCCGAGGCCGAAGATTTTTTTGGACTTGGCCGGGCACTCGCAGCTACCAGCCGAGCGCCAAAGCATTCAAACCAGTCCCCGCAATCTCGCTGGTTTCCTTTTTTGGCGGCCCGCTCCCCAAACCACACCCGAAGGATGATTCGACGCTGGCAGTACCCGCCAGAAACTCTCCAGCTAGCAGTTGTTTCAAAACGGCCGAAGGTGGCGATTCGTTCGGAGATTAGGGATTCGAGCCTTGGTGACCTGGTGGCCTGGTATCTTGGTGACTTGGTATTGGGATGGCTGGCGAATCAAAACCTCGTTAATCTCACCCCACCGAAATCTCACTCTGAACTGGAGCAGCGGCATGGATGCCATCTCTCGACGGCACTGGTTAACCTGGAGCGCGACCGCCTGTGGAGCCTTGGCGCTCGGATGTCGCACGCCCGGGATGGGAGAACTGCCGCAATTCCGCTCCTTTGCTGAGCCAAACTTCTCAGCCGATGCACTCGCTGCTCCTGAATACGAAGAGCAGCCGACATTTGCGGCCGCCTCAGAGAATCAGAATTCCGACACTCTCAATTCAGATGCTCGGAATGAGGCGGACGGAGTGAGCATGACGCTGGGCGACCAACCCGCAACTTTAGAATGGACCGTCAGCTATGAGGATGCGCTGGCTCGGGCGGGTGCCGAAGGAAAGTTGGTTTTCGCTTTCTTCACCGGCAGCGATTTTTGCCAACCCTGCATGCGGCTGAAGCAAGAGGTCTTCGCAACTGAAGCGTTTCAAGCCTGGGCAAGCGAACGTTTCGTCTTGCTGGAGTTAGACTATCCGCGGCGGACCGCTCAGCCTGCCGATCTTCAGGCGCAGAACCGGCAGCTGCTTAACCGCTACGGTGTCAAATCATTTCCGACGATTCTCGTCTTGTCTCCCCAAGGGGAAGCCGTCGGCGGGAATAGCTCCTACCGAGGTGGTGGCCCAGACGCGTGGATGAGCGTCATCAACGATCAACTCGCGAGACTCTAAAGCCTAACAGTCGCTGCGGGGCAGGCTCGGTTTAACGGCTTACAGCCCTGCCTCAGATGCCGGACGGTCGGCCAAGGTCCCTTCTCGGATACTTTGAAATTCTTTGCTGCGGCACCTACTTCGCGACGCGGCGAAGGTGAAGGCGAAGGCGAAGAGATTCCTGCTGTGGAGGCTCGCGAGCTCTCCGCGACTAACCGTTCGGCTGGAAAACTCTACTGCCACCTCCACTGCCACCGTTCCGCGAGCCACCGTTCTGGGAGTTATCGCGCTGGCCGCCACGTCCGCGATTGCCTTGCATTTGGCCACCTCGTTTGCGGTTGGCGTTCTCGCCAGCCTCTCCTCCCGCGGAACCTTCCGCACCGCGGGCTTGCCCGGCCCCAGGCTGGTAGGCGGGATTCGCCTTGGTTGGCAGGGCAGCTCCCGTCTCCTTTTGCCAATCGCCGAGGGTTCCTTGAAGCTGCTTCAATCTATCTGGTTCGGAGCTCGCCAAGTCGCGTTTCTCACCAGGATCTGCCTTGAGGTTGTACAACTCGAATTTTCCGCCGTCCTCGAAGAACTGAATCAGTTTCCAGTCCCCCTCTCGAACTGCGCTGGACGGAGTCGAACGGCCCACGTAGCAGGGGAAATGCCAAAACATTCGTTCGCGCTTCAGTTCTCCCTCACCTCGCAGCAAAGGACCGAGACTGACTCCGTCCAAGACCTGCGAGGCTGGCGGGTGCAGAGAGGCGAGTTCCAACAGCGTGGGATACCAATCAATCGTCGCCACCGGAGTCGGAATTTCCCGCCCCGGTTTCGCAATTCCCGCGCCGGCAACCAACAGCGGCACGCGAATTCCGCCCTCATAGAGCTGCCCCTTGCCACCTTTGAGCGGTGGCGTCAGCCGCGTGTTACCACCATTGTCGGAGGTAAAAATCACCAGGGTGCTCTCCAGCAGTTTCCGTTCTTCGAGGAAATCCAGGATTCTGCCGACGTTTTGATCAACGGCCTCGACCGAGGCTGAGAGTGCCGGATCCTCGCGCGAACCAGGCTCCGACTTCAGCTTGCGCTGGTACTTTTCGAGCAGCTCCGGCTTGGGCTCAAACGGAGCATGCACGGCATGGTCCGGCAGATAGGCAAAGAAGGGCTTGTCACCCGCCTGCTCGATAAATTTCAGCACCTCGTCCGTCAGCTTATCCGTCAGATAGTTGCCTTTGGAATCGAAGTAAGCATTCCTTTCAAAGCCCAAGTTCTCGGGAAACACCACCTTCTCAAAGCCTTGGCCAGCGGGCGTCATCGGTCCACTGCGACCCCGTCCGAGATTCCACATACCAAAAAAGCCGGTGCGATAGCCACCTGCGCGGAGCGACTCGGCGATCGTCACCACCTCGGTTGCCAGTTCACTTCGGCTATCCGCAGCAATAATTTTGTGTCCCTCTGAACCCGGCATGTGGCGGGGATCAACCA
>JAJTFE010000222.1 GCA_021298375.1 Blastopirellula sp.
ATGACCTGTATGGTTCCGAGACTACCCGGGCCGCGGGCACTTGGTTTCAAGGTTCCGCCGGAATAAGCGGTCAGGTCTGCGTTAGCCTACGCACGGACGCTCAGGACTGAACGGTCGCCCGTCCCGCCCCTCCGCTGAAGGCCGAAGTAATTGGCTAAACCTTCTTCCCAAGAAACTCGCATTCTCTATTCCAAACCGGTTTTGTCCCGGCACACCCCGACACCTTTTTTTTGCCCGTATTTTTTGCAGGCATTACAAATTTCAAACTGCCTCCGGGATCGACCAGCGAACCACCCCTCGCCGCGAGAAACAGTCGGTGCCCCCCTGAAAACCAGGTCAGAGATTTGGCGGAAAAGCAACAGTTGCGACTGCGAGACCCGCTGCTTCCTTGCCGCCCATTACCGGGATTTCGAGGAATGAATCTTTCAACCGCGCGACATCACCCCGGGTGGAGCAGCCTGAGCCGGCACCTGTCCAACCAGGCACCTCTCCAACCAGGCATGTCCAACCAGGCAAGCCCGGCCGCTTGGATGCGAACACGCCGTTAAACTGTTAGGTTGACTCCCTTGAGGGTTCTGATCATTTCGCCGGTGGCTGATTCAATGATGTCAGGCATTGCTCCAACGCCAAACAAAGGCTGCATCACTTCAGAGTGAACGGATGTCCACAAAAGGACTTGTACGTCGTGATATTTTGCGGAGCGGGGCCGCTTTCGCCGCAACCCTCGCGTGGCATACTGGGAGCTCCCTTAAGATGGCAACCAAGCTTCAGCCCGGCGATCCCGGGCACGTCCGCTTCAAGACGTTGCGTTTGCAGGCCACCCGCCTGGAGGAAATGCGGAAATTTTATTCCCGCACACTCGGCTTTCCCCTGCTGGACGAACAGAACAATTCGCTCACTGTCAAGTTCGGCGGGACGGCAATCGAATTTGCCGAACAGCGCGGCACTGCGGAGCCTTTCTATCACTTCGCCTTTAACATCTCCGAAAACAAATTTCCGCAGGCCAAGGCCTGGCTCGCCGCACGTTGCCCCCTGCTGAAGTCACCGCAAGGGGCCGATGAGTTTTTTTTCGAGTTTTGGAATGCTCACGCCGTCTACTTTCAGGACCCGGCAGGCAACATTGTCGAGCTGATTGCACGCCATACCCTGGATAACAGCCGACGAGGCGATTTTGAATTGGAGGATGTGCTTTACGCCAGCGAGATCGGCCTGGCCTCCGAGGATCCGGCGAGCCTGGGCCGGGAGTTGGGCGAGCGATTCGGGCTGGCCGGAGGAGGCTCTCTGTTCGTCGGCGATGCCTCCGGGTTTTTCGTCCTGCCCGAGGTCGGTCGGCTGTGGATTCCGGAAGAGCGTCAGCGGGCGACGAAGCATCCGGTGGACGTGACCCTCGTCGCCGGCCCCAATGCCGTAGAGTTCCTGCCGCCTGATTTGCCGTACCGCATCCGACCGGCCAACTAGCCCCGGGCAGCGCCGCGACCGGCAAGCGGGCAACCGCTCGGTTACCCACCGTTTTCACTGAGAATCGCTACTCGCGCCGCCGCTGGGCGTTTGAAGGATGCGCCGAAATCAAGGCGTCTTCCTCTCCGCACATCCTGCCCGTGCCGATGTCGGATGCCAGCGCCGTGGACCTCGAGGAAGCTTTTGTGGCGTCGCTCTCCAACTGCCATCCAGCTGCCAAGTGCCGCGCCGCCGCGGAAGCCGGCCGAGCGAGGAACTTGCTCGCCTGTCCACAGTGCGGTGTCCACAGTGTGGACAGTTTATTTGAACGACCTCCGCTTGGCCGGCGAAGTTGGCCTTGCCCTCTTTTTGACAGTGTGGGCAGCGAACATTGAATGCGGGCATAAGCGATCCTGCCGCTTTCACATGCCTGGAGACAACCGGAATTCGTCCGGTAACGCCCCGGTGACTTGACACCTCGATCTATTTGGGTTGCACCACCAGCGTCAAGTTTTTTGATCGCTCCGGGGGAGCCACTTGGAAAAAGTACAACTGAGACAGGGAGTCACCTCAAGGCACTAATCAAAGAGAAAAATAAAAGTGGTTCTTGGATGAAGTGCTGCCAAAGAAACTTTACCCGGATACTGGGTGCAGTTTGCGGCCGTGGCACCCCTCCACGCTTGAACATGCTTTCCCGCCCCCTCGCCGCTCCTACCTCCCCTAACTCACCTCCCCTGCTCTCATTTTTCCTCACTTAACTCCCATCCGTGGTTCCCGATTCATTCCACTCCCCATGAGCACCCAAGAGTGCTTCCCCTGCGGAATCTGCCCCGGTTATGCGGGTTATCCCGGGTGTCGATCCTCATTTGAGTTGGTCACAGGGCGGTTTTGATTGACCCTCGAAAACCGGCTTTTAGAATGGGCCGGTGGCTCTGATTGACCCTCAAAAAGCCACTTGCCCTGCAGCCCGGGCGGTTGTCCTCCCTGCCGGCTTCGCGGTTTCTCTCCTTCGGGCGAACCGTTCACGCGTCCAGCCCGTAGTTCCTTTTTCGTTGACTCACCGCGCCCTCCACTGACTGGTGCCCCGCCTATGACTCGCTTTTTGACCGCGCTTCCGGTTTACAACGAACTGAAAAACGTCAATCGCGTCCTCGACGAGGTCGTCCGACATGCCGACGATGTGCTCGTTGTCGATGACGGCTCCACGGATGGCACCTCGGAGTTGCTGGAGCACCGCCGCGACATTCAACTGGTCACCCACGACCCCAACCGTGGCTACGGCGCAGCTCTGATCACGGCATTCGATTACGCCGTCACGCACGGTTATGAACTGCTCATCACGATCGACTGCGACGGCCAACATGAGCCCCAGCGGATTCGCGAGTTCGTCGCCGAGTACGATCGGACCGGAGCCGACCTGATTTCGGG
This sequence comes from Blastopirellula sp., assembly GCA_021298375.1. GTDB lineage: Bacteria > Planctomycetota > Planctomycetia > Pirellulales > Pirellulaceae > BJ22. The sequence continues at coordinate 2,866 of JAJTFE010000222.1, forward strand.
CAGTCGCTACCTCGAGCAGTTCGGCAGCAACACGCCGGTCCCGGTTGAGCGGCGCCGAATCAACCACCACATCACTCAGGTTCTCAATGCTCGACTGGGGCTGAACCTGAGCGACTCCTTCTGCGGCTTCAAAGCCTACAAGGTCGACTCGCTGCCGCAGCTGCGGCTGACCGAGACCGGCTATGCCATGCCGCTGGAGTTCTGGGTTCAGGCCGCCTGCCACTCGTTTGAGATCGTCGAGTTCCCCGTGCCGCTGATTTACCTCGACGAGTCCCGCTCGTTCGGCGGCCAACTGGACAACGGCGATACCCGGCTGAAATACTACCTTGATGTCCTGGAACGCAGCCTCGCCGCGCTCCCCAAGAACTGTGCCAAACTCCGCTAACGCCACTTCGGAATTGCTCGTGCGTCGACTCGAACGCCACACCGTCAGGGCTCCGGCCGAACATGGTCACAGCCTGCAGGTGCCCGCGCTGGCCAACGCGCGGCCTTTGGTCGGGACGAATCGCAGCCTGCTGAAAAGCTGGAATATCGAACTGGCAGGTCGCCCACTCGCAATGCTGCGGGAGCAACTGCGCGGGGAACTACCGCGGCTGGCCCTCCAGCACACGCGGCGGTACCGCGACGTCAGCCCCGCCGGCTGGGACGATCAGAGCCTCCTGCTCTCGGGGCACCAGCCGCGGCTGTTCCATCCCGGCGTCTGGTTCAAGAACTACGCGCTCTCGTCGCTCGGCCAGTATGGAATCGGCACTCCGATCAACTTGGTTGTCGATAATGACCTCTGCGGCCTCCCGGCGATCGCAGTCCCCGTAATTCATCAGGGACGAACCGCTTTCGCAAACTGCCTGTGGGAACATTGGTCGGCGCTCCCCAGCGACCTCCGCGGCAACCTCGGACTGGGACTCGCCGCCGCGCGGCACAAACTCGAAGCGGATTTCGGCTGGCAAACGCTCGAGCTTCCCTTGAGCCAGCTCTGCCGCACCGAAGCGTTCGCCTGTTTTCTTGCCGAACTGCTGCTGCGGGCGAAAGAGCTTCGGACGATTCACAATTCGGCGCTGGATGAGTATCGCCGGCTCAACCGGATTCGCAGCAAGTCGCACCCGGTCCCCGCCCTGGCGCTCGAAGGCAATTGGTGCGAAGTTCCCTTCTGGGTTTACTCTGCGGCGAAACCGCGGCGGCAACGGCTCTTCGTACAGGCCACCGGCGCGGGACTTGAGTTGAGCGACCGCGATGGCTGGAGCCTGACGCTCGACAAGCTGCGGCTGACCGAGCAACTGCAGCAGCTTCTGCAGGGGCCGGTTTGCATTCGCACTCGAGCCCTGACGACGACGCTCTTCTCCCGCGTGCTCGCCTGCGATCTGTTCCTGCATGGAATCGGCGGCGCCAAATACGACGAGTTGACGAACGAGATTGGCCAGCAATTCTTCGGGATGCCGCTGCCGGCCTTCATGACACTGACCGCGACGGTACGTTTGCCAGGTCACGAGCGGCCGACGACGGCTGCGGATGTGGTGCGGCATGAAGTGCTCCAGCGCGAGCTGAAATACCATCCTGAACAGCACCTCAACCCGGCCGACACTGCGGCCGCCGCAAAGTGGGTCGCAGCCAAAAGGCATTTGCTCGCGACACGCGGCTCCAACTCGAATCTGAAGTCTTGGCAGCGTGAACTGGAGCAAGTCGATGCCGCGCTTGAGCCTTATGTCGCGCGAACCGCCAAGCAACTCGCGGCGGAAATCGAGCGGCTCAGCGAAGTCCAGCAGTGTGACGCCGTGCTCGGGTCGCGTGAGATCTCGCTCTGCTGCTTTGATGCGGGATTGCCCGCTCAGATCGCCGCCGCCGCTCGTAACCACTCCAGCGCCTCGAGATAGGCCGGCAGCTGGTCGTCCGGCAGCGACTCATGGTGGTCGGCGCCGCTGATGACAAACACTCGCTTGGGCCCGGCATAGGCCTCGATGATCTCTTGTTGGTAGCTGACAGGAACCAGCCGATCGCGTTCCGACTGAACGAACAGCGCGGGGGCCCGGCAGCGGGCTGCGTTTGCCACGGCGTCGAAGCTCGCGGGAAACTCGGCAGCGACCCAGCGAGCGGCCCCCAAACTCCACCAGTTGTAGCGGGGTCGCCGCCGAATCAGCTGGTGAATCGGCGGCGGATTGCGGAGAAACAGGGCGGAGACTTCGTGCCGCGCGGCGAGGTGCAGGGCGCTCGTTCCCCCGAGACTGTTGCCGACCAGCAGCGTGGGGAGCTGCGGATGCCGCCGGCGCACAAACTCCCAACTCGCCGCCGCGACCTGGGGCATGAACCGAACTGCCGCCGTCCCGCCACTGGTTCCGTAACCCGGCGGATTGACCGCCCAGACTTCGCCCGAAGCATTCGGCCAAAGCTCCAGCGGATGCGGACCGGCTCTTTCGGCGCGGCCCCCGGTTCCCGGAAACTTCAGCACCGCCCATTCCTGCGGCGATGTTCGCGCCAGCCGCTCGGCCAATCGCAGTCGCGCTTGATCCACTGCGGTCGCCAAGACGTCTGCTTGCGGATCCGCTGCTCCCCTTCGCTGCTCCAGCCCCTGCCAATTGGGCTCCCAGCGTTTCCCCCAAAGCTCACATTGCCAATCCTCGCCGTGCAACAGCTCACGCACGCGGTCTTCGGGGTCGATCGCCTCCGTCGTCGGGCAAAGAATCAGGCGATCGGCAAGTCGGGAAAAAAGCGACATCACCGCGAACTCGTGGCTAGGTGTCGGGAAAGTGATGCCTCGGGGTAGAGCTGAAAGCCCTGCGGGTCATCCGGATTCCAGTCTCCGCCCAGGGTGGTGCCACCTGTAGCGCACTTGATGATGGCGATCGATGCACCTGTCACTTGAGAAACTCGACGGGCAAAACTCAACTCGGGACCGACGACCTCGCCCACGGGTTGCAAAGGCACCCATCCCCTGGAAGCCAGTTTGTCCTTTCGGCCGATGGGGTAAGAAAACAAGATCTGGTCTTGTGGTTGGTCGAGACCAGTGAATGGCGGAAATCGATTGATGTCCTTCACGTTGGAATCGGAGCCCACCATGTTGGACTGCCCGGCAAAAATAAAGACCCGCACGACTTCCAAGTCGTCAGCCTGAAACCCAGCAGCCACCTGTTTCGCAGCAGCCAGAGCGACAATCGAAAAAATCAGGCAGATCGCCAAACCATTCCGTTTCGGTTTCATGCTAGTTCAGCTGTTGGGTTGCGATTGGGACAAGTTTCGGGGCCTCGGTCGCGGCTTCGATTTCACGAATCGTCTCGCGAACCGACTGTGCCTTTCTCCGTCCCAACTCGCGAGGGAAGTCGGGCTCTTCATTTTCGAAGTAATCGGCGATCTGGTTCAGCTCAGGAATGACCGACTTGGCATGGGCTCCGTAGCTCAGCAGGATCTTCATCAATTCGGGCGTTCGATTTTCGCTCGACCAGGGATTCTGCTCGCGGGTGTACCTGACACAGGCGAGCATCCCTTCAGCGATTCGATGTTTGGCCAACAGCCGCAGCCCTTCCACGCGAATCGTGTCCGCGAACATCTCGCCGCTGGGGGCAGGTTCCACAATCGCCTGATAGATAGCCGGCAGGAGCGGCTGGATTTCTTCGGCTGTCAGATTTCGGTAGACCGAACTGATACTGCCGCGAGCGCGACCGTCCTGGTTTTTCAGTCCAGCCCGGACCGCCTTGTACAGCGCCTCCTGGTCGACGCCCTCCAGCGAGCGGCTGAGCATTCCGCTCCCATTGTCAAAAAGCGCAAACGTGAGGTAACGCTGCTGCATGCCGCGGGGGTCGGTTTGGGGATCGACAGTCGCCAAAAGTTCCAGCAGTTGGGGGACTGTCTGGACTGCTGGTTCGCCAATACTGGCCAACGCCTCGGCCGCCTTTATCCGCAGCCAGAGGTCTTTCTCGTCCAACAGTTTCTGGAGCGACTCAACGGCCGGAGCTCCGCGTTTTTTCAGCTCGATCAAGGCTTGGCAGGCACCATACTTCGCCTCCAGCGACGGAGCGGCGAGCAATTCGAGCAGCATTGAAATCGGGGGCTCCCCTTGGCGGGCCAGAGCCATCGCAGCGCGCTCGCGAACAATCGGCGACCAGTTCCCCAGCCGCTCCACGAGTTCGGCGGTCGTGTAAGCATCGTAGACGCTTGTTCGGTCTTTATTGTCCCAACCTCGGCCATCGGCAATCAGCGAACGAGCAGTGGCTGTGTCGAGTTGCGGCGCGACACTGGGCCGCTTTCCCGTGAGCGTGATCTTCTTCAGCGGCATCGCGTAGGCCAGCAAGTAAGCTCCCGTGCCATCCCAACCTGCGTAACTGTCGCGATCCGGTTCCGGCGGGCCTTGGTGGAGGTAAGTTCCATCCCAGCGCCGGGCAAGGTCGAAGTACCAGCCACCAAACTCCTGCATCCAAGCGCCAGTGGCGTTGGGACCGGACTGGGCAACTCCCGGCATCGCCCAAGTGAGATTGAAAAAATTGCCCGTGTGACCGCAGTCCCGCTCGGCGCCATGCGAAGCCACGCTCATGCGGGAAAAAAACTCGGCGCCTGGCTTTTCACCCAGCAGATTGAACAGCACAGCCGCCATCCCGCACTTGCCATTATCTTCATGCGTTTCGATCCAGGGATGGTGGTCACCGTAAGGAACCGCACCCTTGCCGATATAGAACCTTAACAGGCGTGCACTGAGCTCAATCGCACGAGCCACTTCGGGATCATCAACCCCCGCTTCACGGGCCAGCACCAGGGAAATGGTGAGCGGCAGTCCCGGGGCGTTCATCATCCCATACCCGCCGAGTCGCCCGTCGGGCTTGGCGAACCCATGGCCCCAAGAGCCGACCGCGCTTTGCCCCTTGGCCGCTTCCAAAGCCAGGCGACGCAAACCCGGCATCACCGACTGGTCGCCGGTGGCCATGATGTATTCCGACAGCAGCATGATGCAGTAGCCAGAGTGCCACGTCTGCATCCCAGAAGAGGTGAATTGAGCGGCCCACTCCGCTTCTCGCTTAACCAGCGGCAGGTATTCGTCGTTCCCACTGGCAAGCAGAGCGAGCGCGTTGAGCGAACGCGGAATCGGATCGAGATTTCTGCCCTCGCGGTAAGCGGGCTTGGCCATCCGCGCGGCGAGTGCTTCGCAGCCGCGCTCGAAAATGAGCCGAGACTTGGAACAGTGAAAGGGCGCTGTCTCGCTGTAACTTCCCAGCACTGGCAGTTCGATCACCACCTCCTTGGTCTCGCCTTGCCGCCAGCGCGTCAGCGTGAGTCTCCCCCCGCCGACCTCCGATTCGGCCTCGGTGATCGCTTTGCCCAGCTCCGTCCGCGGGTCGAACGAGAAGGGCCGGCCGCCGACTCCCAGAATGACATCGCCAACTTGAAAGGTGCCATCAGCCGGAGAACCCTGGTCGAGCTTGGTCACGAGAACCTGTCGCGCATCCTTCGTGACCAGTTGGTCGCAAAACATCCAGCCGCGAAGGCCCGTCGGGCCGAGATTCCAATCGTGTCGCGCGTTGTCAGGGACTTTTTCGCCTTGGGTGAAATCGGGGATCCTCGGCGTCTGGCGCTTGCCCTGGCCAAGGGCTGTTCCCTGGGCAGTGAAGAGGATGGTGCAAGCCAACAAAACGGGTAGTCTTCTCACGGAGAGCTGCTTTCGAGGAGGCAGGGTGCTTCAGCGGCATTGCTTGCTGCTGAGAGAGGGCAAAGTCAACGCCCCCGCATTCTAGCACCCTTTCACCCAGCTCATGCCGCCTTTCACCCAGCTCA
>JAJTFE010000223.1 GCA_021298375.1 Blastopirellula sp.
CCGCGAGATCCGGACCCAAGCCCGACTGGATCACCCCAATCTGGTCCGCGCCTACGATGCCGGAGTAGATGGGAACGTGCATTATCTGGTCGTCGAGTACGTCCCGGGGCTCGACCTGCGGCGACTGGTGCGGAGCAAGGGGAAGTTGTCGGTCCATCAAGCAGCCAGCATCATCAAGCAGGCGGCCGAGGGACTGGCCCACGCACACACCCGCGGCTTGATTCATCGCGACATCAAGCCGGGCAATATTCTTGTCACTCCGGAGGGAGTTTCCAAACTCTCCGATCTCGGACTGGCGTATTGCTTTCAGGAAGGACGAGATCCCCGCGCGGGAAAAGTCGTCGGGACCGCCGATTACCTCTCCCCCGAACAAATCAAATCGCCTAACGATGTCTCCGAAGCAAGCGACATCTACTCGCTGGGCTGCACGCTCTACTACGCCATCACCAGCAAGGTCCCCTTTCCCGGCGGCACGACGCGGACCAAGGCGAAGCGGCATCTCGATGAGACTCCCTGGCATCCGCGCCGCTTCAACGACGAAGTCAGCGATGAGTTTGTCGACCTGATCGGCGACATGATGGAAAAAAATCCGTCGGAGCGCATCCAGAACGCCATGGAAGTCGCCGAACGACTCGCGCCGTGGGCCCGCAGCGAATCGCTGCACCTTCGTCCCGGTGATGAACGCTCCCGCTGGATGGCCGCACCCGTTCCCAGCGGCGATCAGGAAACCGATCCGAACGATGTGGCGGAACTGGCCGTTAGCGAACTGAGTGGAGCCAGCGAAACATCGCAAGGTTCGTTTGTCAGCCAGCAGACCGAGACCATGCAGCGCTCCGCCGGAACGCCTTCACTTCCGCCCAGCCTCAGCGGGCCGGTCAGCGTGGTGAAGCAATTCAAAGCGGCCCGCCGGCTGGAAAATGATCCGATTCTGGTCAGCCTCGCCACCGCCATCCTGATGGTGGTCATCTTCAGCGCGATCGGAGTCCTGATCGGATTCGTCCTCGGCTACTGGTTCCCGAGGTAGATCGCTCGCCGAACGCGCGGCCCGCTGCTGGCGCAGTTCAAGCCCGGCAGTTCAAGCCTGGCAGTTCAAGCCCGGCATCCCTGGCTCATCGCCGGATTGAGGGCAGCCGACCTGAACTCACTTTCCATCCTCACCCGCCTCAGCTGGCGGAGTTTCCAGCTTCAAGCCAATCGACTTGACTTCCGAGATTTCGCGAAGCTCGGTCCCGCGCCGCGCCTTGGTCGGTTGCCCCGCCACCGCTTGACCGGCGGCCGGGCTGACCGTGGTCTCTTCCTTGGGGTCGAGCGCGAGCACGACCAGCCACTCGCTGTCAGGCAGGAGTGGAGCGATGTCTGCCTCGACCGTGGCAACTACAAATCGCTCCAGCCCGATCACTTCCAAGGTTGCGGTATCCGCCCCGGCCACGCGCGGGCTGGTGCCCGGTTGCAGCACGACCCGGACGAACAGAGCCCGGGGTTCCGCTGCATCGTCTCCCAGCGAGTCCCAGGCGCGGCGATTGAACTCGGCCGAGCGATCGCGGTCGAGGCTGAGGATGGTAGCCTTGAGCTGGCCGGTCCTATGAGCCAGTTGCCTGCTCAATTTGGCGCTGTCTTCGGGAAACAGTTTTCGGGAACGGACCAGCCCCCGCGCCTCGCGCCAGGCTACGAGTCCGGCGGAAAGCACGCGCTGCGGTTCGGAAGCCACCTCAGGGAGCCAACCGAACTCTGCGCAAGCGTGGGGCGCTCAGGCCGGTGTTGACTCCTCCCAGTTCGCCGGTGGGTGTGAAGAGTGCGGCGCCGACCCCCTGCGACAGCGGCCGCTGATGGCCGGGCCAATAGGGCGCCAGATCAAAACCGCGCCGCTCAATTGCCTGTTTAATCTCCGCGGGGAGAGCAGCCGGATCGCTGCGGGCAATGCGGGCTTCGGTCAGCCAGGGGAGCCGCTCCGGACCGATCGCTGCCGCCTGCAGCAAGGTCTTGCCCGGAACGAGCAGCTGATCGGTCGGTCGCAGCGCTGTCACGACATTGACCAGCCGGCGATTGATCTGCAGCAGCACCAAATCCCGCGCGCGATCGACGGCCAATACACCTCGAATCTCGTCGCGGAGATTCTCTCCGGCTAACTCAGCCAGCGGATCGGCCGGCGCCGGCCAGACTTCAATCGAACTCGCGCCCTCAACCGCCGAGAGGCTGGTCACCACCCATCCGCGCGAGTCGACGAGCACGCCCGACAGCTTTCGCTCGCCCGTCGCCCTCCGCGCGACCAGCCGAAAAATATAGGGGTGGACCTCGGCCCAGAGTTTTTCCAGATCACGCCGACTGACGGTCCGCAGTTCTTCCCAGACAATCGGCGCCGATGTCTCCACCGGAGCCACTTGCCGATCGAGTCCGCCAGCGGGCTGAGCTTCCTCGCTCGCTGGTTTGACATTCTGTTCGGCTGTTTCCGCGGTGCCCTGGGCCGCCTCAGCTTGAGCCGCCTCAGCTTGAGCCGCCTCAACTCTGGCAACTGGATCGCTCGGCACGTCCGGGCTGTTGTGCGCCTCGAGCTCAGTCGCTTTGCCGGTCGCGACGACCAGCTTTTGGGGATTGGCCAGAAAGTACAAGGCGACCCCGCAGGCGACCATCAGCAGCGTCAGCCCGGCGGCGGACAAACGCTGTCGTGTTGCTTTGCGCTTCGCGGCCTCGCGGAGGACCTCATCCGATGTTTTGCTCGCGCGGAGTTCCCCCGTGACCAGGGGTGCTGTCTCCACGAGCGGGTCCTGAGCCGCGAGGGAGTCATCAATCACAATTGGTATGAAGGAATCGGTTGCCCGGCCGGGGATGGGCACGCGGCTGGGCGGCGGAAGGAGTTCCCGGGGGCGGGCAGGCGGTGGAGCTGGAACCGCAAGTGGCGGGGCTGCGATATTCTCCGGGGGTTTTTTCGCTGATGGCGGCGCAGGTTGCGAAGCACGGGGAGCAGTGCTTGCCGATCCTTGTCGCAGGTCACGCTTCCGGGCGAGCTTCAATCGCCGGCCGCATTGGCTGCATTGAATCCGTGCATCCTCGTCCGCCAGACTTGGATCGAGTTGGGCGCCACATTGGGGGCAATCAATCGGCTTCACTGCTTCGCGTTTCCTCTTCCCGAATTTGCCCCTGCTGTCGCGCCCCGGCCGGGTCGGTTCTCCGCGACACGAGCTAGCGAAATTCTAGCTTGCGCTCGCCGAATGTCACGCTCGATCCCGACCAGGCCGGCCAAGCTAGCGGCCAGGGGTCGATCGAATCAACCCGTTTTCCCAAGTCCCCTTCCTTTACCAGCTGCAATTCGTCTTGAGTCGGGCGCTGGAATTGACTACAAGCCTGCCGACTGCGGGGCTCGCACTGCGCCTGCTCCGTGCGGGAAGACGTGGAACAGCGGACGGCACGCTGCCGAATCAGGCTGCCGAATCAGGCTGCCGTGGAACGGCTTTTGCGTTCGGGCGAGTGCCGCTTGGCCTGACAACCGGTGAGCCTGGCGAGAGGCTGGGCAAAACATTCCTGATATCCAGCGGCTATTACCTCGCCAGAGGTCTCGAGATGAAACGGCGACTTCGAATGGGAACGGGCTTCATGACCGCGAAAAACCTTCTGGTTTTCTCCGCTGTAATTGCATTGTTCTGCTCGGTTAGCGCAGCAGTTTGGGCCATCGACGAACCCAACTTTCCCTATCAGGCATTCGCGCTGCGGGACGGAACGCTCGTGCGGAGTGGTCCCGGCGCGGCACACTATGCCACGGACGAACTCAAGCAAGGTCAACCGGTGGAGGTTTGGCGACACGACCCGGATGGCTGGTGCGCGATTCGCCCCACCCCGGACAGTTTCAGCTTGATTCCTGCCTCCGCTGTGGAAGTGCTCTCGGCTGATCGTTGCCGCGTGCTGCAGTCGGGATTGCAGGCTTGGGTGGGCACTCGTCTCGGCCCCGTCGAGAATCCGCTCTGGCAGGTGAAGCTCAATGCAGAAGAAGAGTTGACGATCCTTGGCGAAGTCAATTGGCCGAGTCCGGAGGGGAGCTCCTTGATCTGGTTTCAGGTAGCACCGCCCGACGGCGAGTTTCGCTGGGTAAAGATCAGCGACCTGCAGGTTCCGGACCAGCGGACGCAATTGCCAGTTGCAGAGGGAACCCAGAACGGAACCTACATCGATCGCGCGGTGCGGCCCACGGGGCAGTTCGAGGAACTGGAGCGGCCGCTGGAGTTTGCTCCTCAGCGCTCGCCCAGCTCCTCGTCGGCCAATAAGCGGCCGGCCAGCCAGACTCGCGACGTGATCATCGATCCGTTTGGCGACGAAGAGCAAGCGATCGCCGGTCCCCAGCCCAGTCGCAACGATGTCTCGGCTGGCTGGCGTCGAGCCCGTCGTCCGCTGAACATGGCCCAGAACACGCTGCCCGGCTCAACATCGCAGGTGCCGGGGCAGTTAATGTCGGGGCCGCAGGTGCCTGGCAGTCTCGATCGGCCCGCTGGCGGATCGGCGCCACTCGCAAGCGACTTGGCGAGCCAATCGCCCAATGGAAACAGTGGCAACTGGGCGGCGCTTGAGCGACCGGCTGGGCGCGACTTGAACGCTCCGGTTGGAAGCGGATTGGCTGGCGGACCAACCGCCGTCAGTCCGGTGACGCCGTCTGCGGGGCTGGAGAACATGCCGGCCCAACTGCGGCAGATCGATATGGATCTCTCGATGGAGATCGTCAAACCGGCCGGGCAGTGGCAATTTTCGCGCTTCGTCCAGCGGCTGAACGACGCCTACTCCAGCGCGGCGAGCACCGCCGAGCGGAATCAGGCTCAGCAATTGCTGGCCAAAATCGATCGACTCAAAGAGCTGCAGTTCAGCCTGACTGGCAAGCAGTCTCCGGACGAGACTCGGATGGCCAACCGGGGCGGTCCGGCGACGATTGGAAACGGGATTGCTGCGAATGTTGAGTTTGGAACCACGTATGATGCCTACGGCTGGTTAAGCGAGTGCGTTCAGGAATCGGGGCGGGCGCCGTCAACGTTTGTGCTGCAGGACGACAACGGAAAGATCATTTGCCAGGTGACTCCGGCACCTGGATTCAACATGCACCGCTATCTCAAGACCAAAGTCGGCGTGATCGGCCAGCGGGGCTACAATCAGAAGCTGAACCTCAACCATGTCATGGTTGATCGCGTGGTGGTGCTGGAGAATCCCAACACGAATTTGCGGTGAGCAGCGGCGAGCGGCGAGCGGCGAGAGGCGAGCGGCGAGAGGCGAGAGGCTGGTTGCGCGAGCCTGGTGTCTAGAACTGATGGCCTTTCTGCGGGCCGCTTCCGGTGAGGGTCAGGATTTCGGGGCCGGATTCGGTCATCAGGATGGTGTGCTCGAATTGAGCTGAGAGCTGATTGTCGGCGGTCCGGACCGTCCAGCCATCTTTGCGGTCGCAAATGGAATGCGGCGTGCCGACGTTGATCATCGGTTCGATCGTAAAGCACATCCCCGGGTGCAGTCGATCGGAGTAGGCTTGGCGATTGGGAACGTGCGGAATGTTGGGGCGTTGGTGGAAGCAGTTTCCAATTCCGTGTCCGACATATTTGTCGACCACGCCAAATCCGTAATTCCGGGAGACGAAGGAGACGATCGCCTCGCCAATCACGGCCACTTGGCAATCGGGCCGCAGGGCTTCGATGGCGACATAAAGCGAATCAAAGGCGCACTGGGTGACGCGCCGCGCAGCTTCCTTGACTTCGCCCAGGATGAAGGTTTCGGACTGATCGCCGAACCAGCCGTTGACGATCGTGGTCAGGTCGACGTTTACGATATCTCCGGGGCGGAGTTCGTAGTTGCCCGGGATTCCATGGCAGACGACTTCGTTGACGCTGATGCAGCAGCTTTTGGGAAACGGAGATTTTTCGCCGGGATAGCCGAGGCAGGCTGGCTGGTGTCCGTGATCGAGCGTGTAGTCATGCACCAGCCGATCGAGCGCTTCGGTTTGCACACCCGGTTTGACATGGGGGCGAATGAAGTCCATCAGCTGGGCGTTGAACCGCCCGGCCGCGCGCATCATTTCCCTCTCAGTTTCGCTTAAACGGAGGCGAGGACGTTGCCGAATCAATTCGCACCCACACACTTTATCTAACTGGTCTATCGGGAAAACGACCGGGACGCACGGCCAAGCGGCTGGAGGGTGCTTCGAACCAAAGGGGATTCGGACAAAGGGTGAAGTGATCCGCGCGGGCAAAACAGCCGTCAGCCTGTTGCCAGTCGTTCGTCGTCACGCTGTTGTTCCATCCCTACCAGCCAGCTTTAGGGCAGGAACGGCCCCCAGCTGTTGAGCAGCGGCGCGCGAACCAAATCCTGCCTGCCACAGCCTTCGAGGCGCTAGGCGGGCGGTGTGAGTCGCGTTGCGGTTGCGGATTCCCATCCGCAAAAAAGTATATCGCATCTCAGACGTGAGTTCAGTGCCAAATCGGAGCGTTTCGGGGTCATGCCGGAAAAAGGCCGAATTCGTTATGATTCAGGGCTGCTTTGGGCGAGACGGCTCCGGGGAATGAACCGTCTCTACCCCGGGCCCCCCTGCCGCAGAGCGTCA
>JAJTFE010000224.1 GCA_021298375.1 Blastopirellula sp.
CCCGGCTCCCCGTCGCCGGATCAGGAGCAAAATGCAGTCCAGCCGAGCGCAACTCATGATTCAGTTCATCCAGCACCGCACCCGGCTGGACGACGGCCAGTTGGCGCTCGGGGTCAAGGCTCAAGACGCGATTCAGGTATCGCGAATAGTCAATCACCAGGCCCGGTCCGATGGCCTGTCCGGAAAGGCTCGTCCCCCCGCCCCGTCCAATCACGCAGACGCCTACACGACGACAGAATTCGATCAGCAATTCGACGTCTTCCGCTGACTTGGGAAGGGCGACTGCCCGCGGAAATTCCTGATAGACGCTGGCGTCCGTCGCGTATGCTCCACGCATCGAATCAACTGTCAGGATCTCTCCCTGAATCAGCCGTCGCGGTTGGTCCCAGATCGTCGCTTGCGTTTGGCTCATGAGTGTCCCGGTCGCACTGTCAGACTGGAGCAAGTCTCCTCGCTCACTGCTCATCATATAGCCTGCACCCGACTGCGGGAACGCTCGACCGGCTTGTGAGCCAACGTCCCACCTCCCACGAGTACGGTCTCCGAGACCGCGGGCTCATCGACTCGAGCCAACTTCCGGAAAACAAAAAGGGCAGGCTGCTCAGAGCCTGCCCTTGAATTCCGGCCATTGGTGAACGACCGAGCCAAATGGAATTGCAGAGACTAGTCCTGCGATCCCTTCTTTTTCTCCAGTTGTTCAGCGATGAAGTCAGCCAGTTTCTCGCCGCGGAGCTGGCGGGCGTCAGCGAGGATTTCCCCCGTATCGCCGTCGACCAGCAGAACAAATGGAATCGCGCTGACGTCGTGCATTTTCCCCAGTTCCGTATTCCAGCCCTTGCCTTCGTAAATCTGTGGCCAGGGGAGTTCGCGTTCCTTGAGGAACTCGGTCACTTTCTCCTCCATGTTTTCCTGGTCAAAGCTGATTCCGAGGATCTCAAATCCGTTTCCATGATGGGCATCATAGGCCTTCTTCATGTTTGGAATTTCGGCCACGCAGGGCCCGCACCAGGTGGCCCAGAAGTCAAGCATCACGAGCTTCCCGGCGTAGTCGCCCGGAAAATTGACTTCGCTGCCGTCCATTCTCTTGGCGGTGAACTTCAGCGCCGGCTTTCCTACGGCAAGGTCTGGAGGGAGGGGCAGCATCTCGACGGCCTCTTCCGCCTTGGCCAGAGCCAACTTTCCTTCGCTGTTGGAAAGCACGTAAGTCGTGCCGGTGAAATTAAAGGGACTTCCCAGCTTCACGGTTTCAAAATTCCGACTGACGCGGCCGTTGCCGTCGCGGTCAACGGGCAGCATCGCTTCCGCTCCCAACGTGCCGGAAACAAACGTCGAAAAGGGCTTGCCATCGAGGTCGAATCCGAATTCATAGCCGTAATCGGCATAGTAAAGCAGGGTGTTCTTGAGGGGTGCCCGCCGCTCGTCGCTCGGGTCAAAGCGGTAGGCCATCACCGTGCCGAGTTGCCCGTTGCCCAGGTCGACCTGAAACGAGCCGTTGTACATCTTCATTTCGCCCTGTTGGCGAAGTTCCCACTTGGCCGCCGGGTCGTTGGTCAAATCTCCATCATTGTTGGAGTCGACATACAGCCGAGCTTCCTTCTCCGCCGGTTCATCGAGAACAAACGACCAAGCCTTATCGCCCAACTCGATCACGCCATACTTGGGAGCTTCAAGATTGTTCTCGGGGGCTTTTTTGATGATCTCGGCCGCTTTGTCCATTTCGGCGCGGAGCGGACGGTAGCCGCCGACCCGAGCGGTGACGCCCTCGGCAATAAACTTCTGAGTCACATCGCCATCGCCAGCATGCAGGGGCGCGGCCAACGCGACCAAACCAGCCACCATCCAAGTCAAAGTCTTCATTGTCATTACCTCTCTCTTGAAGCACTCTTGTTCCCGCCAGTGCCTCGTCACCAAAGCGTTTGCGGACAATTCCGGCGGGGCCGTCATGGTAAGGCCCACCGGCACAAATTCCAAGTTACCCATCCGGCATCGGGCATCTGCCGGGCACACTTCAAGCGGCTACCAGGCCCCCCGGATTCAGTGGAAGCTGGCGAAATCGGGCAGTTTTTTCTTTGATAAAACGGGAACCTGAGCCGTATCTGCGGGGTGGCCGACGACGACCACCAAGTAGGGACGCTCCTCCTTGGGACGACCCAAAATCTCATTCAAAAAACCCATCGGACTGGGAGTGTGCGTCAGGGTTGCCAGGCCAGCCTGATGCAGAGCCGCAATCAGGAAACCAGTCGCAATCCCCACACTTTCGCTGACGTAGTAATGCTTCCGCGTCGTGCCGTCGGGCTCAACCCGGTAAGCCTGGGCGAAGACGACTATCAGCCACGGGGCGATTTCGAGAAACGGCTTGTGCTCGTCAGTTCCAATCGGCGCGAGCGCGTCGAGCCATTCCGCAGGAGCCCGGCCGCGATAAAATTCGCGCTCTTCGGCTTCCGCCGCCAAGCGAATGCGATGTTTGACGTCGGCGGAACTGACTGCCGCGAAATGCCAGGGCTGGAAATTGGCTCCGCTCGGAGCAGAAGCCGCCGCGCGGAGACATTCTTCGATCACTTCCCCCGGCACGATTCGGTCAGAAAAATCGCGCACCGTCCGCCGCGTCGCCAACTCTTCGCGAAACCGCCGCGACCTCTCCGCGATTTCTGCGTCGTCGCGCAGCGAATAGCCAGTCAGCTTTCGAAATTCATACTCGCCCATCCGAGTCCTCGTTGGTCGCGAGTTCAGTCTCGTCAGGAGCGAGGTTGCTCAATGACCGTTGCCTTGACGATCTTCATTTCCTGAAGCGGACGGTCCTGCGGATTGCAGGCGGTCGCCCCGATTTTTCGGACGACTTCCAGGCTGCCGACGTCCGCCGTCTTGCCAAACGCGGTGTACTGCCGGTCGAGGTGCGGATGCTTATCGAGACAGATAAAAAACTGGCTGCCCGCCGAGTTCGGGTTGCTGCTCCGGGCCATCGAAAGCACCCCAGCCACGTGCGGAGTCGCGTTGAATTCGGCATTCACGTTATAGCCAGGTCCACCCGTGCCACTGCCCGTCGGGCAACCGCCCTGAATCATGAACCCGCTGATGACGCGATGGAAAATCAGGCCATCGTAAAAACCGCTGCGGACAAGACCAATCATGTTGAGGCAATGATTGGGAGCTACGTCGGGCAGCAAATCGAGCGTGATGGTGCCCTGATTGGTCTCCAGCTGCACTTGGTATTTGTTCTTCTGGAAATCGACATTGGCGACGGCGGCGTCAACTTTGGCTTTTTGCGACACAGTTATTCCTGACGGCTGAAGGTTCCATTCGGGACGCTCCAGCTGCTGCCAAAGTCGTCATCAAATCCGAGCAAATTGTACGCGTTTTGGCTGGCGGACCAACCCCACGCCCCGGGGCCCCGCAAAACGGGCCTATTCAACCGTGAAAACAGCTTCGCCACACCGCAGTTGCACTCCGGGCCGAGCGGCAGCCCGCTTCACGATCGCCAACCCCCGAACTGCACTGCTTCCCGAAGCGAGCGATGTCATCCGTCCCACCCGCGAGTCCGACTCGATCAGCTCCGCCGGCAGCTGCGGCAGTGGACCGGACTCCCAGCGCAATCCGACGAGCAGCCGGTTGACGTGTCCCAACGCATCGATCCGGGCAACCGTTTCCTGCCCCAGATAACAGCCTTTGTCGAAGGAAATCGCCTGGGCATCGCGCTGCAGTTCCTGGGGCAACGTCTCCGAGTCGGCATCGACTCCGAACTTTGGGTAGCGATTTCCAATGCGATGTCGTTCCAATTCGTCAGCAGCCTGTCGCCTCAGTCCCAGCGAATTCTCCAACCTCTCAGCAATTTTCGCCAGCTTCGCCGGGGAGCTCCCATCGCGCGGCAGGAGCAAATACCCCGGGCCGCAGAACTCACCGCAACCAACCAGGCAGAGGCCGGGCGGATACTCCGTTTCACGCCAATGTCCCGGTGCGAGCTCCGAGAGGTTACTCAGCGCCGCGCGCGCCTCACTCCAGACAAACCACGCCCCCTCTCCGGCAAACACTTCGAACTCAACTTTCTCCCGAATCAGGTAGCGGTCCAAGTGCTCGCGCAGCACGGACGCTTGCCCCGGCCAAGTCACCAATTCGAGGACTTGCTCAGCGCACAACACCTGAACTTGCCCGACCAATTTGCCCTTGGTGTTCAGAATCAGGGCCTCGCGAATCTCGCCCGCATGCATGCGTTTGATGTCGGCGGTGCAGAAGCCGTGCAGAAACTTGACGCGATCCGCGCCCTTGAGAACCAGCCGATCGATTTCAAAAGCCGCAAACTCGCCCTGCTCCCCGGGGTGATGTGCTCTCTCTTTCATGGAAAACTCTTCGACTTTCGTGAACCATCCAGCACACAGGGTTTCCGCAACTGTTTGCGGTGCTGACCTGCGGCTCAACCTTGGGGAAATTGCCGACAGTACTCATACATCGCCATGGTAGCCGCGGTCACAACGTTGTAACTGTATGGCAATCCATAAACCGGGATCTCAACGACATCATCCAAGAGCGGCAAAATGTCGGCAGTAATCCCAAGCCGCTCATGGCCCAGCACGAAAACCATTCGGTGCGGGAAACGATACTCGTAGAGCGAGCGGCTGTTGGTGGTCTGCTCCAGACCAACCAGACGATAGCCGGCTTGTTTTAGTTCGCTCAATCGGGGAGCAAGCGATCGCCGACGCTCGATTTGGACCAGTTCGGCTCCGTTCCGAGCCACCTTCGGATCGATCTTTCCGGTCCCCGTGGTGACAATGTGGTTGATCGCGCAGCAACTGACTAACCGCACCAGACGTGAGAGATTAATCTGACTCTTGAACTGCGGGCAGGCGATGATCACCGGGCGAGGATGATCCAGCGCCGTTGGAGGCCGATGCCGGACGTGCTCGGGAAGTTCGTCTTCGCTCATCTCCCAACCAATTCCTGAGAACTCGGATTAAAAGAACCAATCCTTGATGCGGCTGACGTCGAGGAAGATCACAAACAGCATCAAGCC
>JAJTFE010000225.1 GCA_021298375.1 Blastopirellula sp.
TAACCGTCGTGGACCGAGGCAAACGCCGCTGCGACTACCTGCTTCAACGGCTCGGCCGAGCCTGCGGGCTGAGCCTGGCAAGCGGCTGGGAGCGGCCGGTCGCAAGCAAACAAAATACTCAGACCAAGCAGGGGCACCACACGCAGCTGACGAATTTGGACTGGATTGAATTGCATGGCCACCTCTCCATTTGCGGTATGATATCCGAAACCGAGCGTGAGGGGCTGCGGGCGGGAAGGCTGGTCCAAAACCTGTTGCCGTTCGTTCCTCCCGAGAATGCGTCGAGACTTGCAGTGAAGAACATGCGCTAAACGCCCCGGTGTTTGAGGTTCCCGATGAAACTGCTTCAGTCACCGCGCGTCCGCCTGCTGTTGTTTGCCCTGCTTGCCATGGGTGCCGTGTTCGCGCTGCAGATTTCCTGGGACACCCGCTACCGAACCGCCTCAGGGATTCCGGGTTCGTTCGCCCCGTTCGGGGACGAGATTCGCCGAGCTGACGGTACGGTTGATTACCGGGCCACGCTCAACCAACTGCTGGGGCCACCCGTTCCCGTCTCGGAGAACGCCGCTCCCGTTTTCCTGAAGCTGCTCTGTCAGAAAGAACTGGCTGATCCCCAACTTCGAGCCGCGGTCCTCGCGGCGGTGGGACTCTCGGAACATGAGTTCGCGACTGGCAAGGAGTTTTGCGACACGTGGGATGCGTTAGCCAACAGCTCAGCCTTTCACGCGTTTGAGTCACCTTGGCCGTCGAACGGCGACGGGGCCCATCGGGAAGTCGCCGCATGGCTCGACCGCTGGCAGCCGCAACTCGCTCAGCTGCGGACGGCCACGGAGTTGAAGTGGTACTTACCATTGGTAAATCCAGCGCCGGAACTTCCACTGCACACCGATGCTCTTCCTGCCGCGACGGCCGTTCGCCACTACGGCTGGATTCTGCGCGGGAGCGCCTTTCGCGCAGCAGCCCGGGGAGATCTTGACAGCGCAGTAACTGAACTAATCACCGCCTTTCGGTTGGGACGCCAACTGCGGGGCAGCGGCACTCTGCAAAATCTGGTTTCCATCCAGGTCAACGGCCTCGCCGGCCAAGCTGCCACTCAATTGATCCAAAACTACGAATTGGGCGAGCCACAATTGCAGCGGCTGGCCGCAGCGCTGGCGGATGAGGATTTCTCTCAGCTGACCGCCCCGCGGAGCTTGAGGGGAGAGCGGTATCAAGTGCTGGACTTGCTCCAGGTAGCCGACCGCGGTCGAGCCTTCCAGAAGCTCGACCATTTCCCCACCCCCCTGAACCGGCCGCTGTTCTGGAACAGCTTTGGCAGTTTTGTCGACCGCGGTCGAGTCCTGGAACGAATCAACCTGCGCTTCGATGGCCTGAGCGATCTGGCTCGGGCGAACCAATTGCAAGGGAGTGCCTTGCAAGCCCAGCTGAAGCAATGGGACGAGGGATTCGCTGGAGATTGGCTGCCGAACGGAACGGAATGGCTGACGTTCCTTTTTTCACCGCCGGTCCGAGGTGTTAAACTGGGCGAGCTCATGTGCGACAGTTTCTGGTCGGGAAGCTTTATCCCCAACACACTGGTCCGCATCACCCAGGAGCAGCGACTGGTCCAGCTGACTATCGCCGCCGAGCGCTACCGCTGTCGAAACGGCGAGTACCCCGAGTCGCCGGAGTTGCTCATCCCCGAATTTCTCCCGGAGTTGCCGCTCGATCTGTTTGCCGAGTCGGGAAGCTTTGGCTACGAACGCATTCCGAGCGGGTTCCGCGTCTTCGCCGCAGCGAATCGGCCGTCTAGATTGCCGCGGTGGTCCGACCTGACGTTTGAAATTCGCGTCGAGCGTAACGCGCTATCCTCCTCCAAAAAGAATTCGACGAGCGACTGAGAATGGCTCGCCCTGCCAATTACTGCCCGCCTGAGTACATCCGATGAAATTCCCGCGCTCTCCATGGATTCGGCTCGCCCTGTTTGCCTGTCTGGGACTGGCAGTGATTTTTGCGTTGCAAGTCAATTGGGACCGCAGTTATCGCACGGCTGCGGGAGTGCCGCGGTCTTTCGCGCCGTTTGGCGATGAGATTCGCCGCGCCGATGGCACGGTCGATTACCGGGCGACACTCAACAAATTGCTGGGCCAGCCGCCGCCAGCGGAGCAAAACGCCTTGGCCATTTATCTCCCGCTCGCCTGCCAGCGGGAACTTGGCGGCTCCTCGCTGCGGCCCACCATGCTGCGGGCGCTGGGTGTGAGTGAAGCGTCCTTTGCTGCCAGCAAAAACTTCTATTCGGATTGGGAGAGCAGCGGAGCCGTCAGTACGCCCGAGTCGCCTGCGCTGAATGCGATTTGGAAGGGCGATGCTGAGTTTCCGCTGATCGCAGCTTGGCTCGATCGCTACCAACCGGAACTGGCTCGCATCCGCGAGGCGACGAGGCTGCGTTGGTATTGCCCCCTGCTGAACGATGACCCGAATGCGCTGCTGCTTGGTGACCTGCTGCCACACATTCAGGGCATGCGCACTTTAGCGCGCATGCTGACGGCCGATTGCTATCGGGAAGCCGGCCGGGGAAACATCGATGCGGCCTTGAGCGATGTGGTGTCAATTCACCAACTCGGCTTACAGGTCCGGGGCGACTTGGTTATTCAGAATCTTGTGGCAATCGCAATCCGAGGCTTGGCGCGAGAGACGGCCCTTCGTTTGCTTCGGGAATTCCAACTGAGCGAGCAGCAATTGAAATCAATCTCGCCACTTGTCGAAAGCGAGGGCTTGCCGGAACTGTTTGATCCGCGAGCTTCCCGCTCCGAGCGTTACCTGGTCCTCGATCTGCTTCAGCAAATTGATCGCAATCGCCTGAACGCCAGCGAATTGACTGGCCTGGCGAGAGATCCCTTTATGGCAGCCTGGGCTCCAAGGGTCTGGACTTTCCTCGACGGTGGACAAGCCCTCTCGGTCGTGAATCGACATTTTGATCAATCCGGTCAAGTCACTGCGATTTTACAGCAACAGGGAAATGCGATCGCAAAAGCGTTACAGAAAGATGCCGAGCCGGGAAAGATGGCCGGATCGGAGCAACCAAGCTGGAGCCAGATGGTCGCGATGACCTTCTCTCCCAACGCCCGTGGCCAGTTTCTGGGCGAGTTCCTCCGCGACTCGCTGACTATCGGCAATGGTTTCGATTCCGCGAGCGTCCGCGCACTGATTCGGTCGACTCAGGAAAACCGCTTTTTAAAACTGGTGGTCGAAGTCGAGCGTTTTCGCTGCCAAAACGGCGTTTACCCCGAAACACTGGAAGAACTGGTGCCTAAGCAGATTGCCAGCTTACCTCCTGACTTGTTCGCCGAGACCGGGAGTTTTGGCTACGAAAAGCTGGCGAGCGGTTTTCGCCTCTTTGCCGGTTCCGTTTACCCACCCTTTCTGAAACCGGAAAATGAATTCGGCCTCAGCTTGTCTGTGGCCCGGCCACCGGCGAGCCGAAGTTCCGACAAGGCATCGCGTTAACCGTCCTTTTTGGGGTCAGCGGGCAACTCGAGCGGAATTTCCTCCATCTCTTCCGCAGTCGGCAACGAAGTTTCCCCCGGCTTCAATTCCGTCGGGTTGGCGGGCTGGCTCGTTCCGTCATTTTCCGGCTTCGGCGACTCCGCCGGCGGTGTCGGCTGGGCCTGCTGTTCCTCGCGCAATTCATCATCCAATTCCAGCAGTTCCGCTTCGATGTCCCTGCGCTCGTTTGACTGGAGTTCGTAATTACGGCTGTCGGTTTTCCGACCTTTCTCGTCCCACCAGTTCCAAACCCCGGCCGCTTGGTCGGCCTGGTAATTGCCTTCAATTGCTTTCTGCCCATTGGCATGCCACCAAATCCACTGGCCGACTTTTTTGTCGGCCTCGAAGCGGCCGGAGAGTTGCTTCATCCCGTTGGCGTGCCACCAGGTCCAGTTACCGAAGCGTTTTCCATTGTCATACTGCCCCTGCATTTGCGGCTGGCCGTTCTCGAACCACGTGCCACAGGAGCCATGCTCGACTTTTCTGCCGATGCTTTTGAAAGCTGCTGGAGTTGCTTCCCACCAGTCATCCGGGCCGGCTAACTCGGTCAACGGATCGAGGTAGGTGATCTCGGACTTTTTCTGCTGGGGACGGTAGTTCGCCGTCTCGGTCACCACGCGGCGCCCTTTGACGTACTCATCCCGTCGCGTCTCCCGACCTCGCTCATCCCACTCCGTCAGCGTGCCGTCCAGTATGCCATCGTTAAAGTACTGCTCGCGCATCCGCGAGGAATCGGGATAGTACCAGGCGCTGAGCCCGTGTCGCTTGCCATTGCGGTAAGCCACTTCCATGATCTTCCGCTGGCTGGAGTCCGTAATCTGCCAGACTCCATCGAGCTTGCCGCCAACGAATGTGGCGGTCGAGAGAAATGGCCCTCGGAACAGGTTGAAGGGTCGAAGCTTGAACAACCCCTCGGGCTGGGCCGGATGCCAGCGGCTCCAAGGCCCCTCCATTAAGCCGTATTGAAAGACCCCGTCGGCCAAGGTCTGGCCAGAGGGACCGAACAGGCGCCAGTAGCCGTGATTGAAATAATTCCCTTCGAGATCCTGAGTGACCTCGCGTTCAATCTGGACCTTGCCGTCTGGGTAATGCTGCTTGACGACTTCCACGCGGCCGCTCGTCTCGATGGTTCGCTTGCTCGCCGCCCGAACCGAGTTCCCGGAAGTCAAGTTCCAAGCCGCCCGCCGTCGGCTCGCCTGCAGCCGGGTCCGGCCGCGAGAGATTGATTGGCGCGGGCTGCTGGCCGGGTGCGGGAGTCACTCCGGGCTCGACCCCCTCTTGTTGATTCCGCGAGGGCTGAAGCGAGCCGATCAATCGGGCGGGTGGTTCAAGTCTCGCCGGATGCAGTGGCACCAGCGGGGCAGGAACTCCGGCAAGTGATGCGGGGCGGGAAGGAGGTGAGGCAGAGGAGGGGTCTTGCGCGGCAAACGCTCCAAGTGCGACCAGGTCCAAGCCCAAAGCGGTGAAAGTTCCAAGCAGACAGACCGAAGCCCGGCGCAGCCGGCAGGCTCGCTTTTGCGATTTCTTCGGATTGGCAGAAGACAATGACATGCGGTTACGGTCCCCTATCGCTCCATCGGCCAAACGGCAGTTCGGTCGCCAACTTGGGGCAATCGTTGCCTACAACCCGGTTCACCGGCGTCCACGGTGCGCTTCAAACCCGGCAAAGTTGTTATTCCCCTCGCAATTGCTCGCCCCGGAAGAAGGGCTCCAACTCGCATCCCCCCACAGCCGCGCCAAGGAGGTGGTGGCGGATGGACAAGCTGCTGGTCTAAATTGGTGTTCGTCTGGGCACTGTTCCTGTTCTCCGCGCACGCGTGCCCAAAAAGCAGGTTTGGCTACTCCGCAAGTTTGGCGGGGTGACCCCCGAGAAGGGCACCGCACCAAACCGAGTTCGGATGAGGGAAAGAGCGCGGTCCGGACAACTCTCGCCGCAGTCAAAGGGAAAGATCCGTCATGATTCGATTGCTAAACACGCCGTCTCGATGCGGAGCCTTCTTCGTCTTGGTGGCACTGCTGTTTGACTCCAGCCTGTTTGGCGACGAGGGGCAGCAATCCCATGCCCCCAAGCGGCCTAACATACTCTTCCTGTTCACCGATGATCATGCCTATCAGGCAATCAGCTGTTACGGGTCTGTACTTAATCAGACACCGAACATCGATCGCCTCGCAGCGGCGGGGATGCGCTTCGATCGCTGCCTGGTGACCAATTCGATTTGCGGTCCGAGTCGCGCGGTGATTCTCTCCGGCAAGTACTCCCATCTCAACGGTTTCCGTCAAAACGGCGACCGCTTTGATGGCAGCCAAGTAACCTTCCCCAAACTGCTGCAGGAGGTTGGTTATCAAACCGCGCTTTTCGGCAAGTGGCATCTGGAGTCCGAGCCAACCGGCTTCGATCAATGGATGGTGCTCCCCGACCAGGGACAGTACTACAATCCCAAGTTCCTCGTGCCAGGTGGCGAAACGACCATCGAGGGCTATTGCACCGAGATCATCACCGAGCGCTCGCTGCAGTGGCTGGAGCGGGAACGCGACCAGGAAAAACCATTCCTTCTGATGGTCCAGCACAAGGCGCCCCATCGCGAATGGATGCCCGGGCCCAAGCAGTTAAACCTGTATCGCGATGTCACCTTTCCAGAACCTGAGACCCTGTTTGACGATTACGCCAATCGGGCGTCGGTCCTCAAGGAAAACCAGATGGAGATTGCCCGCCATATGCGGCCGGGTGAAGACCTCAAGCTGTGGCGGCCGGACGACCAATCCAAGGCAGCCGAGAACTTTTTCCGCCGGATGACGCCCTCGCAGCGGCACGCTTGGAACGACGCTTACAGCCCGGACAATGCCAGGTATTTTGCCCGGCAACTCGAGGGTCGCGAGCAAACCAGATACTTTTACCAACGCTACCTGCAGGACTATTTGCGTTGCATTGCCGCCGTGGATGAGAGCATCGGAGAGTTGCTCAACTACCTCGACAAACGCGGCTTGGCCGAGAACACGCTTGTCGTTTACTCCTCGGACCAGGGCTTTTATCTGGGCGAACACGGCTGGTACGACAAACGCTGGGCTTTCGAGCAATCGCTCCGTACGCCTCTGGTGGTTCGCTGGCCAGGTGTCGTCCCGCCGGGCCGCAGCAACAGCGAACTCGTTTCCAATCTCGACTTTGCGCCGACTTTTCTCTCGGCTGCGGGCGTCGCGCCACCGGTGGAGATGCAAGGCAAACCGCTCCAGCCTCTCCTCCGAGGAGAACCTGCCCCGGCCGATTGGCGGCAATCGTTCTATTACCGATACTACGAACTCGGCACCCACAATGTCGCAGCTCACGAAGCGGTGGTGACCGCCGACCACAAGCTGATTCACTACACAGCGCGGTTAAATAACGAACGCAAACGGGAGGCCATCAATGAATGGGACCTCATCGATCTGCGGCTGGACCCGAACGAACTGAGAAGTTTTTACACCGCGCCCAGTCACGCCGAAATTCGCACTCGCCTGGAACAGGAACTGCAGCGACTGCGAGTGGAACTGAAAGCCGATTAAAAACAAAAACCCAGCCTGCCTCGTGGAGCAAGCTGGGTTTGGTAGAAAGCTTCATTCGGCGGATGGCACGGAACGGCAGCAAAGCCGAGGAGGCACATCCCGGCAGATTGGCAACCGCAAGTCTGGATGCCGATGAACTGAATCTGGCAGTTACTTCTTGGCTTCCTCGGTTGCAGCCGGTGCCGCTTCTTCTTTGCGAATCACGTCATCAGCGGTCTTGGCCTTGCCGTCCGGTCCCGTCGAGAAAATGAGGACCTTCTCACCGCTCCGCTCGATCACATAATTTTGCCCCCAAGGGTCCTTGGGCAGCTTCCCGTCGAAAACGTAAGGACCGCTCCATTTTTTACCGGCATCGCCCTCGGGCTTGGTAGCGAGGTCTTCAAACTTGTCGGGATACTGCCCGTTTTGCCCTTTGTAAAGTTCGCAAATCTGAAACAGCGTTTCGGTAGTCTTGCGGGCGTTACTGACCTTTTTGATAGCCTCAGCATCTTCCGCAGTTGTCTTGGGAGCCGCTTGTTGGCAACCCGCCAGAAACAGACAAACTGCCAGGAATGCGAACGGACGAACGCTGGACATTGCTCAACCTCGGGAAGTAAACGGACCGGAAAAAGGGAAGTCGCCCTGGGGCGGGGAGATTTCTGATGATAAATCGATGAATTTAAGCCGGCAAGGCGTTGGAGCGTCTGCGACCGAACGGCCTGCGGGCTCGCGGCGGAGCCATGGTGACAGCCAGTTGGGTCACACTGAATAGCATAAACACTGGACTTTTCCCGCTCTCCATCAACAATAAAGCGGTCCCTCAGCCAAGATTTCCGCCTCGCCTTTCCGGCTTTCCCCGTCCATGCTTTACCGCAAATACCAACCTGGCACGATCAAGGTCGAGTCGCCGGACGTCACCAGCGACAGTCGCCAAGTGGTGGAGAGACTCGAGCGAATCGCCGAACATTACCGGCAACTCGAGGAACTGCTGACGTCGATTGAAACTCAATTGCCCGACTCCAGTAGTCGAGAGCCGGCAACTTCCCAAACAGCAACCACCTCCCAAGCGGGTTCTGCCTGCCAACAGGAGGCAGCCGGACCGAAAGCCGGCTCCACTCCCAGCCAACAGCTGCGCCGCCGCAAACCGCGGTGAAGCCGTCGCCCATCAGACCGCAGCTCGCGGGACCAGCTTTCGAGGGACCAGCTTTCGAGGGACTTGGCCTGCCTCGGTGGCAATCCGGGTGAAAAGCAATCGCGGGCATCGAGAAGCGTTTCGCCGCTTCTCATGTCCAAACCGAAGACCGGTGCAAGATCCGTCAGCCAGATCTCCGGCGACGGCAGTTCAGCCGAAATGGCCTCAGCACTGCTGGATTAGATCTGCAACGAAGACTTCAAAAAGTCGACCGCCGCGCGGAGAGCGGGGCGAATATTCTCTGGTTGCTTGCCACCTGCCTGGGCAAAGTCAGGCTTGCCGCCGCCACCGCCACCGACAATGGGAGCAATTTCCTTGACCCACTGCCCGGCGCTGACGCCTTTTTGAATCAGGTCAGCACTCACACCGGCGACCAGTTGGACCTTATCCGGTCCATTGGCGGTGGCGAAGAACACGGCAACTGGTTTGGCTTTGCTCCGAATCTCGTCGACCAACTGCCGCAACATGGTTGGACTGACCGGGGGAAGCTCCTGAACAATCAGGCGGACGTCGTTCGCCAGTTGCTCCGCATTGCCAATCAGTTCATCGGCCGAAGGTCCCGTCTGGGTCGCCGCCGCAGCGATTTGCTGCTCGAGCTGTTCGCGTTCCCGCAGCAATCCGGTGATCTTCTCGCTCACCTCGCGGAGGGGGACGTTCAGGCCTCGGGCAATCTCGCGAAGTTGGTTCCGCTGGGTGGCGTAGTCGGTCGCGGCCTCGCCGCGGCCACTTGCCGTGCGTGGGCCCGGCGCCTTGCCGCTCTCCAATTGTTTGCGCAAATCCTTGACCTCCCTCACCAGTTCGGCAACCGCTCCGGCCAAACCGCCGGGAGTTGTCTCCAGTTGTCGGGCGAGCTGAGAGGTGGTGGTTTGGACATATTCGCGGAGCTCCCGGGCCTTTTCGCCGGTGAGGACCTCGATTCGACGGGTGCCTGCCGAGACCCCCTCTTCGGCCACAATTTCGAGCAAGCCGATGTCGCGGGTGTTGCCCACATGGGTTCCACCACATAGCTCGCGACTGAAGTCACCGATCGAAATCATCCGCACCGGGTCGGGATACTTCTCGCCGAACAGCATCATCGCCCCACGCGTCCGCGCAACTGCCAATGGCAGGATCTCAGCCGTCACGGCGGCAGATTCAGTAACCCGTTGCAGCATCCCGTTTTCGATCCGTTGCAGTTGTTCCGGAGAAACCGGAGCCATGTTGGAAAAGTCAAACCGCAACCAATCCTCGGTCACTTTGGAGCCGCGCTGAACTGCATGCGACCCCAGCTCCTGCTGCAGGGCGTGATGCAGAACGTGAGTCGCGGAGTGAGCCCGGCGAATCGCCTGCCGACGCGACTCGTCGACCTCAGCTTGCACCTGCTCCCCAACGGCCAGGGA
>JAJTFE010000226.1 GCA_021298375.1 Blastopirellula sp.
CCAAAACCCGAGCCTCTGGAACCGCCTCCCAAATCCGCGCCAGCACACCCGGCAGATTGAGACGTTCGTTATAGGTTGCGACGACGACCAAAAGCATTCTCAACTCCAACCTGCAGAAAATGTCAATTGTAAGCTGTCCCTGCTCGGGCCGGGCGGCGCGCAGCTCCGTTGCCTTCCAACTAGCTTTAACCCGGCCTTTTCCCCGGCTGAAGAACGATCCTATATTGACGGCTGTCCCGCGACCCGAATTTCCTTGAGCTTGGAGTCTTGCCGATGAAAGTGATGGCCTACGAAAAGGTGGAGCAACAGAAAGTCGAGATGCCTGGCTCGCATAATTGTCAGGTCCGCTGGTTGATTGGCCCGCGCGACGGGGCCCCCAATTTCGCCATGCGCCAGTTTGAAGTTGCTGTCGAAGGCTATACGCCGAAACACAGCCATCCCTATGAACACGAAGTGTTCGTACTGGAAGGCGAGGGGACCATTCTCGAGGGAGACCACGTCCATCCCATCCATGCTGGCGACATCATCTATGTGGCCCCGGATGAAGTCCATCAGTTTCGCAACGTCGGCAAGGGGCCCCTGAAGTTTCTCTGCCTCGTGCCCAACGATTCCATGAACAAGCCGGTCACTCAAGCTCCTGAATGCGGCGTCGAACCGCGATCTTAAACCGCCTCTCAGCCTCGCCGTCCAACCGCTTGCCCCCCCACAAGAGCACTTATGACCAGCCAATCTGCTCGGGAAATCGAACAGCTGCGCGAGCAAATCCGTTTTCATGACCGCAAATACTATGTCGAGGCCCAGCCCGTCATCTCGGACCTGGAGTATGACCGGCTGCTGCAACGCTTGCGTCAACTGGAACTTGCTCATCCTGAGTTAGTCACTCCCGACAGTCCGACCCAGCGGATTGGCGATGCTCCGGTTCCGCATCTGGAACAAGTTGCCCACCGGGTCCCGATGTTGTCGATTGAAAACACTTACAGCCTGGAAGAACTGATCGAATTCGGGACCAAGACGGAGAAGTCGCTTGGAGGTCCCGCGGAGTGGGTTGTCGAATTAAAAATCGATGGCGTGGCAGTCTCAATCATCTACGAGCAAGGCCAGCTCTTGCGGGCCTTGACTCGCGGCAATGGGACCGTCGGCGATGACATTACGCACAACGTCCGCACGATTCCCGATATCCCTTTGCGGCTCAGCGGGGAATCCGTCCCCCCGCTCCTGGAGATTCGCGGCGAGGTCTACATGCGGAACGAGGACCTCGTCACGCTGAATCAACGGCAGGCGACGGCTGGCTTGGAGCCGTACGCCAATACCCGGAATGTCACTGCGGGCAGCATCCGCCTCCTCGATCCACGAATTTGCGCCGAGCGGAACTTGCATGTCTTTTGTCACGGAACCGGTTACTGCGAGGGGCTCGAGGCCACGACTCACATGCAGTTTTTGGACCTGGTCGCTGCGCTTGGCCTCCCACCAACGCCGCACGTGCGTTGCTTTTCCTCAATCAGCGCTGCCGCCGAATATTGCCAAACGGTCATCGAAGAATTGGCAGACCTTGATTTTGAGGTCGACGGTCTCGTTGTCAAATTGAACCGGTTTGACCAGAGGGAGCAACTCGGCGCGCGGTCCAAAAGCCCGAGGTGGGTGGCAGCCTACAAGTGGGAAAAGTACGAAGCTCCCACACAGTTGGAGATGATCGAACTGCAGGTTGGAAAAACTGGAGCCATCACGCCGGTCGCCAACCTGAAACCGGTCGAGTTAGCGGGGACCACTGTCAGCCGTGCCAGCCTCCACAACGCCGAGGAAATTACCCGCAAGGACATTCGAATTGGCGATACGGTGATCGTCGAAAAAGCGGGCAAGATTATTCCTCACATCGTACGGGTCGAAAAACATCTCCGCAGCGGAAACGAAACCGTATTTGAGTTTCCCCGAACCTGCCCCGCCTGCGGCGAATTGCTGGTCCAGGATGAAGGCGGCGTTTATATTCGCTGCCCCAACTGGAACTGTCCGGCTCAAATCCGCGAACGCCTCCGCTTCTTTGCTTCCCGCCCTGCAATGGATATCGAGGGACTCGGCGACAAACTCGTCGAGCAACTCGTCTCTGCCGGATTGGTCCGCAACTATGGTGACCTTTATCGGCTCGATAAAGCCCAACTACTCCAACTGGACCGTATGGGCGAGAAGTCGGCGGAGAAACTGCTGGGAGCGATTGCCGCCAGCAAACAGCGAGGATTGGAGCGGCTGCTCACCGGACTCTCCATTCGCCATGTGGGCACTACCGTGGCCAGGATTCTGGCCAAACGCTTTCAAACGCTCGATCGCCTCGCTGCTCAGACCGCGGAAGAGCTCAGTCAGGTGGACGAAATCGGGACCGTAATCGCCGAAAGTGTCGCTCAGTTTTTTCGCAGCCCGGTTGGCCAAGAGATCGTCCGGGATTTCCGGGAGTTGGAACTCGATTTTTCAGCTGCAACCACGCAAGCTCCGCTCCTGAGTGACAAGCTGGCTGGTCAAATCGTCGTTGTCACCGGTACCTTACCCAGCCTTTCTCGAGATGAGGCCCACGCGCTGATTGAGCAGCACGGCGGGAAGACTTCGGGGAGCGTCAGCAAGAAGACCACGCTCCTGCTGGCCGGAGAAGAGGCTGGGAGCAAGCTGCAAAAGGCCAAAGACCTGGGCGTGAAAATCGTCGACGAAGCCGTGTTCCGGGCGTTACTCGAAAACTAAACCGACCACGCAGGGACCGGCGTCACCTGGCGATCGCCCTTCAGTAGGCAGTCTCGTGCATCGCGGCTTCGATTTTTTTCTCGAGCCAATGGGTCGCGGCGAGATACCAGTAAGTCCCCAGCGAGTGCTGTTCCACTGGAAAGACAACCCACCCGCTCTGGCCGGCGTGAAGCTGCTCCTGAAGTACTCCGGTAGCGGACAACTCGAGGTTGAAGCGCGGGGTCAGTAATTCCGTTTGCGCCCGTTCGGAGTCCTCCGAGCGATTCCGCGCCTTGGGCTTGACTGCCAAAGGGCCGCCGAAACTGGCGCATAAGGCTTCATGCACCGGGATCGTCGAAGCCGTTGGTTTGGTTGCCTTCAACTCGCAGGCCGTGACCGGCGCTCCGGGAAAGACCGCCCGGAAATCGCTCCCCTGGACCGCTTGAATCCCCGAGAAGTCATCCTGCTCGATTGAGACAACAATCTCCAATGCGGCCGATTCAGCCACGGTCAGCACCGGCTCACCCTGCTTGAGGAAGCAGCCTTTCAAGTGAGCCAGATTGCGCTGCAGAACGACGCCGTCAAACGGCGCCAGAAACCGCAGCTCAGCCAGCTTCGCCTGCTTTTCTGCCAACTGATCTTCCAGACTTCGCTTGCGCTCCAACTCCGCTTGATGCTTGGCCAGTTCACCAGCCTGGAGATATTGGCGGACTTGGATTCGGCACTCGTCCAACTGCGATTCAAGCAAATCGACATCCGTCACCAGAGTTGGATTTTCCAACTCCACAAGCAGTTGTCCCTGGCTGACTTTCTGCCCATCAACCACATGGATGGCCTGCACAAATCCATCGCTGCCGGCACGCAAGACGGATTCATTCTCGAACCGCACTATCGCGGGAGCCGACTTGCTGGCGGGACTGCTGAAAACGAGAAACAAACCTGCGAGCAAGCCCGCAGCCGCCAGGCCGCTGCCGCCGAGCCGATACCAGCTCACCGGCTGTTGGTGACTGAGTTGCCCGAGGGCCCGGACCTGCTTGATTGCCGGGAGCAAGTACCAACTGAATACCGCGGTCGCGGCTATCGCCAAACCGATTCCGTGAAAAAGCACTCCCGCCCCGATGATTAGACCGACGCTGACCAGAATCCGCCAAACAGCGGTTAAGACCGCATAGATCGGCACCAACCAACGTTCGCAACCATGGCCCAGGGGCTGCAGCGGTTGCCACCCCAGACAACAGACTCGCAAGCGGTCCCAGACCCAGGCCGTCCCCTTGCCATAAAGATTCGGGATCTCGACAAGGTCCGAGAAGAGGTAGTAGCCGTCAAATTTCATCAGGGCGTTGGCGTTGAATAAGACGGTCGTCACGCTCGCCATGATGAATGTGTGCAGACAAAGGTCTTTCAAGAGGCTTGCTTCGGCCAACTGGGTCCAGATGATTGCCGCGATGGCGGCGACGAAGAGCTCGATATACATCCCTGCCGCCGCCACGGTCATCCGCTGCCAGCGGCTGGGAAATTTCCAGCTCGAAGTCACATTGACATAGGCCAGAGGAGTCAACAGCAGCAACAGCACACCGGCTTCTGGAACTTCACCTCCGTAGCGGCGGCAGGCAAGTCCGTGGGCCAACTCGTGGATTACCTTCAAACCGCTCCAGATGATCAACAACCAGAGCCAACGCTGACCTGACAGCACACCGGCAAATTCGAGATGGAAATCCGCTTGTCGCTGCCAGAGCAAGCCCGTAGCCACCGCCATCAAGACCAGCCAGAGCACCACAGTCAAAGGATGAAACAGGAAATTTCCGAGTGGCTTGAGCGCATCGAGCAGCGGAGTCGGGTTCAGCAGGGGAAATCGCAAACTGATTAAGTTCAGCACCCCCCATCGCGACGCTCGCTGGAGGTTTCGCGCCCGTTCCTGAACGCGTTTCGAGTTATCGGCGCCGAAGATGCTGGCCAGGTGATGCTGAACCAGCCATTTGGCGACCTGAATTGCCTGGGCGGAAGCTCGCTGCCCCGCCGCATCGTAGAAATTCGCCTCGGCGATCTGGGCCACGGTTCGAGAACCGTCAAATGCGGAGATGACCTGCCGCTCCAACTCACCGACCTGAAAAAACTTGTTTCGGACCGGGTCACCCACCAGAAAGACCCGGCGTCCAGCCTGCTCCCGCTGCTCAAACTGCAGATCCGGTCGGAGTTTCAGACGCAACTG
>JAJTFE010000227.1 GCA_021298375.1 Blastopirellula sp.
GACGCGATTGGAGAGGGGGCTTGCGCCTAGCACAATCGGGGAAGTAACTCGCGAGCGGTCGCGGCGGGGATCAGGCCCGACTCGATTTCCTCGCCGAGCAGGTCGCACAGGATCCGCCGATAGTAGTCGTGCCGCGAGAATGAGAGAAACGATCGCGAGTCGGTGACCATGCCGGGGAATTCGCCGAGCAGTCCGGTCTGGGAGACGCAGTCAAGGACTTGGCGAATGCCGGAGCGATGATCCAGAAACCACCAGGCAGCGCCCAGACGGATGCGGGTTCGACTGGCTCGGGAAGCGGAGGGGCCGGAATTGAAATTACCCAACATCGTTGCCACCGGGTAAAGTTCAGCCGGATTCAGCGTGTAGACAATCATGTCGGGGAGCGCATCGCACGTCTGAAGCCGGTCGAGATACCGCCGTAAACGTTCGGCCTGGGGCCAATCGCCAATCGAGTCAGCGCCTGCATCCGGGCCGACCACTCGAGCGAGCAGGCTGGAATTATTCCGAAGCGGACCGAGGTGCAGTTGTTTGGTCCAGCCGCGGGCGAAATCAAGCTGGGCAAACCAGTGCATGAGTGTTGCACCCCAGAGTCCGACTTCACCGCTGGTGGGTTGGTATCCCCGCATTACTTGGGTAAATAACTCAGCAGCGAGCGCGGGATGGGGCTCTGCCTCGAAAAGGCAGGGTAAACCGTGATCGCTGAAGCGGCAGCCGAGTTCATGGAACTGTTGGTGGCGTCGATCGAGCGCGGACAATAAATCAGCGAAAGTGAGAATAGTCGACTCGGCAGCGGTCGCGAGACGTTTGACCCAGGCCGAAAAGTTCGCCGGCTGGTCGATAGCCAGGGCTCGATCGGGTCGAAAGCTGGGCGTGACTTTCGGGAGATCGGTCTGGCTTTGGCAGCGTCGATGCCAGTCGAGCGAGTCGGCGGGATCATCGGTCGTTCCCAGCGCAGCGACGCGGCATTGACGAAAGATGCGGCGGGGTGTGAGCGGATCCGCGGCCAGCTGTCGAAGCGTTTCGCTCCAGATTCGGGGTGCGGACTCGGGCGTCAGCAGTTCGGTGATTCCGAAAAACATCCACAGCTCAAGCCGGTTCCAGTCGAAAAGCGGACTGCGGAGGGCGAGCGGTACGGTTTGTGCCCAGGCGAGAAATTTCTCTTCAGCCGGAGCGTCGCCGGTGATGTACGTTTCCGCGATACCCGGCCCGCATTGACCGCCATTTGTAGTGATTGGGTTCGAGCCAAAGTTCCGCGAGATTTCGAAACGGACGATCGATGGCGATTTCCACCGGCGAGAGATGATTGTGAAAATCGTGGATCGGCAAGCTTCGGGCTATCTCTTGATAGAGAGCCTTGCCGGCGGAGTTTGTGAGCAGAAATTGTTCAGGTTGGAATTCCATGCCGTGCGCTCAAGTTCAAACGGGTGAATTAAGGTCTAGCGGGGAGCGTGATTTGATTCGTTGACCGGCTCACCGAGCGCGCGCCGTGGATTGGTCCAAGTCAGGCGGTGGATCCAATCGTCACTCAGATCGAGATGCTGCTTTAACAATGAAATGGCCGTGTCGAGCAGGCAGGTGGAGCCAGCGAGAAGTTGGGGTTGATCCGGGAGTCTTGCGATGCCTTGTGCATCGATGTGTACAGGTCGGCCGTTGATTGCGAAGGGACCTGGGGGCAGCCCCCCGGCAGCAGTAACATCGCTCACCAGGATGGCTCGGTCTGGACCAATGGCTCGAAGATAGTTACCGAGAGCAAAGTAAGGAATGTGCTGGCCATCGGCAATCAAGGTAATGTCAAGCTTGTCGGAAAGGCTCAAGACTCGTTGGATAATATTGTCGTGACGAGGGAGGGTTGCCGGGCAGGCATTTCCCAAATGGGTGAAAAGAGAGAGGCCTGAATCGAGCGCGGCCTTCAACTGATCGAGCGACGGGTTGCAGTGTCCGGCCGCGATCCGAACGTTTCGGTCGCGGAGCCAGCGGATAGTCAGCCCGCCGCGATCGGTCTCCGGTGCCAGCGTGACCAGCTTTAACATGCCGGCAGCGGCATCAAACAGTTGGGCTGCCGTTTCAGGAGAGGCGGGGAGGGCGCATTCCGGCCGGTGGGCGCCGATATATCCGGGCTCAGGATTGAGAAATGGTCCCTCAAGGTGGATGCCCGCGATGAGTTTTCCGGCCAGCGGATCGGTTGCAGCCAGATGGTTCAATCGCCGGATTCGTTGCAGCATCAAGGGGAGCTCATCGGTAATCAAGGTTGCCAGAAAGCGCTGCACGCCGCGTTCGGCGAGGTCCAGGCATACCTGATGAAGCTGATCAGCGGATAATTGATCGGCGTTGAAGTCGACGCCCCGCCAGCCGTTGATTTGCAGATCGAAAATGGGCGGATGGGAACGGTTCAAAGTGCGGCTCCATCGCGGCGGGCCGCGCTCCGTAAAAGGCTGGCGGAATCGCGATCGAGAAAGAGGTCGACTGCCCGGTGGCGACGGAGGATCGAGGCAGGGAGCCAAGGCGTCTCCGGGCCCTCCAATGCGGCCGCTACTGCCCGGGCCTTGCGCAGGTCGGGGACGGTGCAGACCAGCCGGTGGGCCGCAAGGATTTGCTGAATCGACATGCTGATCGCTTGGGTCGGAACTCTCGAAGTCCGCGGGAGGGTCATTGAATGCGAGGTGACCGTTCTCGCCGATCCCGATCAAGGCGAGGTCGATCGGCTGCGCTTGAACCAGCTGCGATAATCGTTCGCACTCTGCCTGCGGGTTCTTTGTCAGGCCGTCAATCCAGTGAAAATCGCGAAAGGTCACCAGCGAAGTAACCCGTTGCTGGAGGTAGTGACAGAACGAGCCGGGATGGTCCGGGCTGAGGCCGAGGTACTCATCAAGATGAAAGGCGGTAATCAGGTGCCATGGCAGCGGACGAGTAAGCAGTTCGGCGAGCAAGTCGAACTGGGATGCACCCGTCGCCAACACGAGTCGACAGCTCCCTTGATTAGCGATAGCTTCGCCGATAATCCCTGCTGCCCGATTGGCTGCGGCAGTGCCACAGGTTTTGGCGTTGGACAGAATTTGGATTTTCACGCGATTTGTCCTCGAAGGTCAGCGAGGTTATTTTAACTGGAATTCGTCGAGTGGATGGAGCTCGGGGAAAGGTTGACGGTGAGCCGGAAGGTCTTGAGGGCGGGGCTTCAAGTGGAGAAACGGGGGCGAATTGGTGGGAGATGAACTGATTGTTTGGACCGTCCGAGTGGGGATGATCTGCTTTGCCGCCGTGCTCGCCGGGTGGGCATCCGGGGCTTGCAGGCTGCAGACTGTGCGGGGGATGCGGCGCCTCTGGAGCATTGGGTGGGGATTGATGCTGGGCCATTTTCTCGCCGCTTTTCATTTTCACCACGGTTGGAGCCACGCCCATGCCGTCGCAGAGACTGCCAGGAAAACATTTGAGTTAATCGGTTGGGAATTTGGGGGCGGAGTCTATTTCAACTATCTGTTTTTGCTCGGCTGGGGCATGGACGTCGCACTCTGGTGGCTCGGCAAAGAACAAGCATCCTGGTATCGATGGGTCCGGCCAATCCTGGTCGCCTATCTCGTGTTCATCGCCTTGAATGGGGTTGTCGTCTTCAAAGACGGTTGGTTGCGTTGGGCTGGGGTGGCAACCACGGTGGCGATTGTTTCGCTTTGGATTCGTCGTTGGCCTCGCCGAGGCGGTGGTTAGAGGCAAACCTCCAATTGATTGGGAATCACGTCTTGCGGCGGACGCCCCCGGATTCGCCATCGCGAACTCGCCGGACTGGGGCCCATGCGGTCAAGGGAACTCGCAACTAAGGTTGTTTCGCAGTAACGAAAGGAGCGGTCGAGGCAGGCCGGAACGGTGTCGCGCGGATAGCGGAAGAGCGCGAGGCTCGGCTAGTCATTGAGTTGTTTCAGTTGCTCGGCGGTCAGCCAAACTCGAGGGACCTCGTTGGCGGTGACTGCATCGCGGAGGAATTTCTTCTGGGGTGAGCGGGCGGCGAGAATGGCGAGTGCGAGGTTTCGATTGTCTTCGGTCAAACCCGGTAGGGCTCGAACGAGGGTCTTGGTGGCGGCAGGTTCTGTCAGGTCAGCAGTTGCGTTTGCCGCGCCCATCTGCAATTCCTCATCGCCGCCTGATTCGAGATAGCGGCGGAGTACAGGGCCGTAGAGCTGCCAGTCGGCGGCGCCGAGTATTCGAAGTGCGTCATAGCGGGTCCCGCTCGGGATCTCGGTGTTGTCAGCCATCTCCGCAGCCAGCTTGAGAGTCTGCTCCCAGCGGCTCCTTATTTCCTTCGGTGTTCCCGAACTCTCCAGCAGCGCTTCAATTTGTTCGGATGGGGTGAGCCCCAACTGGCTCAAGCCGTTGATCAATCCTCCCCCGAGGACAACCGCTTGCCAGTCCCTGAGCGGCTGACCGGGGTCGGGAAGAGAGAGCAGCAGCAGTTCCCGCTGTTGTTCCCGTTTGTTTTGTTTGGTGCAATTGATCGCGATTCTCCAAATCCACGGAATTCTGCGGTAGGCTTCCGCCCGGTCATTCGCGGGAAGATCCCGAGTCAGGGCAGTGATCACGGCGGCGGCGTGAGGCAAGCTGTCGTCGGCGAGCTTGCTTTTGAGATCGTCGTGGTTGGCCTCGTCTAAAATCTGCCGCGCTACCTGGGTTGCGTCAAAAGCCGGGGCTTGAGCGGAGGCCGACAGCGGAGTGAGCGTCAGGCTGAGTAAGGCGAGACCGAGCAAGGCGCCCGTTTGTTGCAAGCGAATTGGCGAGGTGAGCATGGGGCAGAGACCCAGTTGAGGGAATTTGAATGGGAGGTGAGCGCCCCACTCGAGGCGCGAGCAGGGAAACGCGTCATCATCCTTCACGCATTGGACACGCTTCGGACCTTGAGGCGAGTGGTGAGGCTGGGATTTAGTCTAGCTCAATCGGCAAGGGGGCGGGGTGGGCTTGGCCGAAGCTCATCACGATGTTTCCCGACTGGGGGATAAGTTCGAGCAGCTGAAAGTCGGGAAGCGACCCGAGCATGTCGATGGTGGGTCCAAACCGGCGGCGCAGCAGAATCAGAATTTCCTCGCCTCGGGAGGAAGGCCGGGGAACAAGATGGACACGGCAGTGGTAGCTGACTCGCTTGCGTGCAAACGGGTTGACGGTATCCTGCTCGTCAGCGATGACTTGAAGGTGGCAACGCTTTGAATTCAGGAGATTTGCGGTATGTTTCGCCAGACCGCTGACGAGGATGAAGAAATTTCCCTGGTGCAGCAGGAAGGGGGCGGAGCTGGAGTGGGGTTCGCCCGCTTCATTGGTCGTTGCGAGGGCCACAGATTGGTAGCGTTGGAGCAGGTCGCGGGTCGCTTCCAAGACTTCGGGGCGAGCGTTCATCGTGAATCCCTGGCAGGCAAAAAGCGGGCAAGTCGTAAGGGGTGATTAACGGGAGCACAATAATAGGGAATGGTGGCCGGGAAAAGCAAAGGTATAAATGTCGTTGCCGGAAAAGTTTGCTTAGTTGCGCCAGTCTTCAGCTGGCGAGGAGCTTTTCCCCGAATTGGCTGTGAGGGAACCCGGGCGAAGAAACAAGCGGCTGCAGCTTGGCCGATGAAGGTATAATGGAATGCGGTTGCGGGGGATGTCGAGTTGACTGATTTCGCCCGGCCGCTTTAGGAGAATGAAAACGTGTTGTTCCATCACCTGCAAATTGGCGGTTTAGCGTTGGCCGTGCTGCTCTTGTGCGACACGGCGGCGCATGCCCAGTTGTTTGGAGCGAGGCAAATGGGAAATCCCCTGATTCGGCAGAATGCGGCCGGCGGGGGAGAGTTTGCCGGGACGGTCGGGATGGTTCAGGGAAACGAGCGGTTCATCCGCGGCAATCGCCGGGCATCCGACTTTGTCGGGGCGGATAACCGGGAAGCTCAAGGCTTCGTGGGACAAGTCAACGCAGCGAATTTGAACGCGGCCCAGGTCCCAACTACTTTGGGTACCCAGCGACGGCCAAACCAGGCTCCGCAAATTAATCGCCCAGCTCAACGACACCGTCCGAATACGCTCCACTACCCGCCGCTAGAGCTTGGCTTTCAGCCTGAGCCTGAAGCGTTGCAACAGCTTGCCGCGAGCGCTGCAGAGCGGATCGCTCAATCTTTGGACGAGCGCTTTGGAAGCCGGATCGAGGTGTCGGTGGAAGAGAGGACAGCCATCCTGCGGGGTGAGGTTGATAGCGCGGATGCGTCGCGTTTGGCAGCATTGATGGCTGGTTTTGAGCCTGGGATTTCGACGGTTCGGAATGAGTTGCGGGTGAATCCGGGGTCCGCTCCGGGGAAGTAGCCTGGTTTGGGGGCAGTCCCGAGTTCGCGGTGGGAATCACTGCTGGACCACTCTTGAGAGCGGGCGCTTTGGGGGCTTCTTTTCCCCTGCTGTCTTTATTCGTGTCGCTGTCTTCGGTGACCTTGCGGAGTCGCTCGGTAAAGCTTGGCGTCAGCTGAATGGTTTCCGCGCTGATGCTCCGCGAGTGGGCCGCAGCAGGTTGGCTCAGCGGTGAGATTGGTTCGGTGTAGCTGGCTTGAGCGACTCCTTCGTTGGGTGGCGTGCCGGTTGTGCTCGCGGCGCGATTTTCGCTTTTCCGATTGGTGGCTGAGGGTGGGGAGAGAGCGGTCTCCGCCGCCGGCTTGCCGGGTGGCGGATTGTAACCGCTGCCGGGGAGAATCTTTCTTGTGACACCAGAGACAACAGAGCCTCCCTGCTCAAGTTCGATTTTGGTTACCAGGCTGAGTTTGCGGTTGGGACCATTTACCGGCCCGACAGGGACCCAAAAGTTGTAGGAGTGTCCCAGAGAGCACTTGCTGTAGCGAAGTTCGAGTGTATCCGCGGGGAAAACATACTTTTTCTCGGGCACCTGAGCTTCATCAAGGCTGCGGTCATCATCGAAGAGGTAGATGGAGACTTCACCCTTGGCTTTCATCGTTTTGCCTTGGTCGTCATAGAAGAAGACTCTTCCTCCGAAGCCTCGCTCGCCGGGCTTTCCCGGCTCGGTTTTCACGGCATCTGTCCAAACGGCCATGATTTTGTCGGGCGATTTATCTGCCTTGTCTCGATCCCAGGGGAAGGGAGCCTTGACGTTGAGCGTCTGGCATCCGCAGCAGGCCAGAATGGACAGGCCAAGCAAAATGGCTGCCGCACTTCGGGCTGAGGGTGATTTGGCTGGAGAGGCGAGAGTCAACATGTTTGCAGACCGGGCGAGTTTGAAGAATTGAATTGAGTGTGGGGCCGCGGTGAGGAAAGTAACGAGACCCGCTCAGCGCTTCGGTTGGATTGAGTTAACGGGGACGGGGTCAACGCTGAGATTCGGGGGTGGGGGAGTGACAATCGGCGGCGGACCCATGCGATTGGCCTTGGGAGGCAGGGGAGCCGACTGTGCGGGAGTCTGCTGCCGACCCGGTTGCACGTCGGGCGTT
>JAJTFE010000228.1 GCA_021298375.1 Blastopirellula sp.
GGCACCATGGTGTAGTTGCCGTACATTTTCCGGTCGCGAATGAACATCCAGTCGGAAATTTCCTCGCGCTTCACGGTGAGCGTCTGTCCCAGCTGGACGTTGCTCACTAACCCCGGCTCATTTCCCAGCTTGCCGGTGAAAACACCATTGGAGTACCTGACATCGGTCAACCAGAAATGCTCGACCTCACCATTGTCGGTCACCGCAGCCTTGACCGCGTGATCGGTGCCGGTCGGTTGTTCGATTTCTTTTACAAAGCGGTCCACGGTGCTCCGGGCCCGCGCAATCGCCTGCTCCATCTCAGCTTGGTCATAGCCCCCAGTAACCAGCGTTTCGGGCTTGGATTTAGTCGCCGGTTGGCAACCGGAAAACAGTCCCGCTATAAGCAAGCCGATGACCAAGGTACGCATGTGAGGGGCTCCTCGAAAAGTCAGGGAAGGATCGAACGTTTGAAGTTGCGATGGGCGCGACCGACCCGCCCGCAGCTCGCGCCGCGGCAGGCCTTCATCCGCCATCCATAGTGGAATCAACCAGGCAGCAGAAAACAAGTCAGCCCGGGCGATTCGCATCTGAATGAACCGTGCCAAGTACCTGGCGGAGGACGTGCAGGTACAACTCCAGGAGCGGCCCGGTCTCCGGCTGGCAGCGACACGCCCCCAGACGCTGCCGTAAGGCCGCGAGGTCTGCCTCATAAAACCAGGCCTGGCGGAAGGTATCAAGTGCCCGGGTTGCCGGTCCCTGCATCCCGGCGGTTGAGAGCTCGTGCTCCGGGCTGAGCGTGGAGAGAAATGGAAAGACCAGCCGCGCCCGCAATTCACCTCGTCGGACCAGCGATTGTATCGCCACGTCGATCGTCTGGTTTTGACGCCAACCCTCGGCGAGCAAACTTTCCAGTCGAGCCAAACTTCGGCGGTTGACCAGGTAGGAAGTCGTGCCGGTAAACGAGAGCCGGCGAAGGTCAATCAAGGCGATCTTCCGCTTCTCCAGAAACGCCTCCCGCGCCTGACATAACTGGATGAACTGCTCGGGTGTCGGAGGCGGATGAAAGTAAACGTCCGTAAACAGCAAGTCCCAACTCGACTCGTCCAGTTCCAACTGGTCGAGGATTTGAATCAGCAGCGGGGTCAGGCGAACGTCATCTTCGAGGATATGCAGATGCCCAGTCGTCTGGCCGGCTGCACGCCAAAGCGCCAAGTGACTGAGCCAGCATCCCAGTTGGCCCGGGGAAAGGGTCGTCTGCGGTTGCTCGGCGGCGCGGTCGCCGCGGATCGCCTCAAACCGCCGATAACGGTGCCCCAGTTGCAACTGGGCCAATTGCCGCTCGACGTTTTCCCGGCGGGAAACGCTCTCGGCCAGATTGATAAAAAAGCCTTGATATCGCATGGAGGTTTCCAGCGTTGTAGTCCCGGCCTCGAACGACATCGGCCTCGGCTTCAGAATTTACCCGCCGTTCCAGCTTTCTCAAGCCAGAGCAGCCGTTAAAGCGTTCAGGGCAGCTCTTCTCCCGCTCCAGGTCGATGGTATCAAACTGAACGCAGCCGCGCCGTCAGTTTGATGGCGAACTGTTGCCAAGTCTCCGCGCTGGAAAATCTGCAAGCCGCCCGACGATTGCAAACTGGGCAAATTTTGAGGAAGCTGCCAACTGCGCTCGATTTGGCGCACGGCTTGCATCTGTCCTCATTCGTCGACCGGAAATGTTGGTCGACTTCGCCAGGTGCAGTCGCGACCCGACTCGGCCGCGCGAAGAAACGAGTACATGAGCCCTGACGCTGAAGGAGCCGCGATGAGAAGAATTGCCCTGAGAATTGGATTGGGAGCCTGGTTGTTGGGAGCGCTGGTCGCAGGCGGACTGTCCGCCCGCCAACCGCTCGACCTCTGCCGAATCGAGGCCGAGGCTGACGCAATTCGCTGCCTGGCGGACGAACTCCGGCCGGAACTTCGCGATCACTTTCATTGCAGCTGTCTCTTTCGCGAACTGAACGCTGCTCGCAATGGCGTTGAGCAGGCCGCCCGCCGGGTGCGCTCGGCGGCTCGCTCGCGAAATCGCATCTGTGACTTGCCCCAGGAAGTCGCCTGCCTTTCCGAACGAGTGCACGAACTTCGCTGTCTCGTCGACCGGGCTCGCGGCTTTCGTCGCGACTTTGGACCTTTGGGATTGGACCTCGGTTGCAGCAGCCGCGTCGAGCGGATCCTCGCGGAAATGTGCCATCGTACCGCCTTGCTTGAGGCGTTGGTGCAATCGGGACAGTACGGCGGGAATTGGGGGACTGGCTGGGGCGACCCTTGGGGAGGTGGCGGAGGAATTGGCTGGGGGACAGGTGGCTGGGGGACAGGCACCAGCTATCCCGTCCCAGCTTATTCCGGCCCCACAGGGCTCGGCTACATGGGACCGACCGGACTGGGCTACTCCGGTCCCACCACCTACGGCGGGACGTATCTGCAGACAGCCGGTGGCGGAGCTGGAGTTGGCTTTGGCCCGGACAGCCAACTCGGTCGCGAGCTGGAGCGGAGCCGGAGCGTGACCCGCACCCGTGAGCGGCAGCGGGTTTCGCGCGACCGGTAAGGTGCTTGCCCAGCGGCTCAGAAAACGAAAGCGGTCCGCGAAACATGGCTTGGCCGGGGAAATTCTCCCCGGCCAGTTTTTTGCGCCTCGGCTGGCAAAAACAGCGATCCTGTTTCCCGCATTCGCCACCTGATGAACCCCTGCCATCTTTTGCGGTTAGGATTAGGATTGAATCCGATCCTCCCGTCCGCACTGTCATCACGCCGACCAATCATGCTTCCCACGCTCGACGAATTACTCAAGGAATTCCAGGACCTCGAAGACTGGGAAGAACGCTACGACTATCTGATCGACCTGGGCAAACAACTCCCGGAACTACCTCCCGAGCTGAAGACTCCCGAGAACATCGTCAAAGGGTGTATGAGTACGGTCTGGCTGGCAACTTCCATTCAGCAGTCCGACTCTGGCGGGAAGCAGGTCCGGATCCAGGCTGACAGCGATGCCTTGATTGTCAAAGGCCTGATCGTGGCCCTGCTCGCCGTTTTCGACCGTCGCTCCCCGGAGGAAATTCTCCAACTCGACGAAAATCAGTACTTCGCCCAACTCGGTTTGAATCAGCACCTTTCGCCACAGCGTCGAAACGGTCTGTTTGCCATGGTCAAACGGGTCAAGCAACTGTCGCTGGAGGCGGCCAGCCAAAACTGATGCCCACCGGTGAAGTGGGGCAGGGGACTGGTAGCGGGGGATTGACGGCTAACCTCGCAGTCAACGCTGGACCAACTGCACTGGGCCGAGTTGGGACCAAGGCCCGGAGTGGATTAACGCCTGCCGCGGCGCATCAGATAGAGCCCGACCAGCATGATTCCGCCACCGGCAATTTGGGCAGCGACGATCGGCTCTTGCAGGAATAGCCAACCCCCCAGTACGGCAACCAGAGTCACAATGTTCTGGTAAACCGCCGCATGGGAACCACCCAGTTGCCGGACGCCAATATTCCAAGTGGCATAGGCCAAGCCGGTTGAAAACGCGCCAGAGTAGACCAAGGCGATCAGAATGGCGGGCTGGAACAGCACCGTCTGCCAAGGCTCGTACTCTTTGGCCGGAAACTGCATCCAGAGCGGCGCCAGCGCCAGATGCAAAGGCACGAACAGTCCGTTAGAGATCAGCGACAGCCGCAGGGGGCTGTACTCGCGCAGCAGCGGACGGCTGTAGACCGTCCCCGCAGCCCAGAGCATCGCCGCCAGCAACATGAACAGGTTGCCCCAAAGAAAATCCGAACGCAAGCTGACCTTGCCGCCGCTGACAATCACCATGGTCGTTCCAATCAGCGTCACCAGCAGCCCCAGCCAGGTAACTCTCG
This sequence comes from Blastopirellula sp., assembly GCA_021298375.1. Lineage (GTDB taxonomy): Bacteria > Planctomycetota > Planctomycetia > Pirellulales > Pirellulaceae > BJ22. The sequence goes on from JAJTFE010000228.1 coordinate 3,864, forward strand.
GCAAGCGTTCCTGAAAGACAAAGAAAGAGAGGATCGCAGTCCACACCGGCATGGTCGCCAACAACAGCGCCGTGTTGCCAGCCGTCGTTCGGGTGATCCCGAGCATGAACAGGATTTGGTAGACCAGCCCGGTCATGACCGAAAATACCAGAACCTTTCGCCAGGGCGTTGGAGCGTGCTGGCGATATCCCGATCGCCATTCCAGCCAAACCAGGAGCCCAAGTGCCAGGGCTGAGAACACCAATCGCGCAGCGTTGAACAGAAAGGGGTCGAGCCGCGTGATCGCTTCCTTGACCACCGGGATGTTGACACCCCACATTACCGCCGTCGCCAGTAGACAGGCATCCGCCTGCCATGGCGGCATCGCGTTCCGGTGGGGTACCGCATGCTGGGGTGTTAACGCGCGATCGTTTGATGTCGCCTGTTGGGAGCTCAGTGTCCCAGCGGCAGTTTGGATAACCGCCGATTCAGTTTCGGGATTCTGGTCGAGAGTCAGGGCAACGTTCCCCAAACGAACGGACGATTGTTAAAGCAGGGATCGGCCATTTCCGAGCGAGGGCTTTATGCCTTACCTGGGCGCCGCGGAGCGTTCGTCGCTCCGCGGGCTGGTTTTTCGCTTCCTGTCGGTCGCAGTTGGTTAGGAAGTCGACCGTTTAATTTCCGCCGATCAGCTCTTTTCTCAACTCCCGAGCGGAAGTTCGATAAAGGAACAGGCCCGGTTGCTCCAAAGCCTGGGTGACCAGCTGCAGAGCCTGCTCTTTTTGTCCGCTGGACTGCAGGAATTTGGCGAGGAAGTAGGCCATCTCGGGTGTCAGGCGTTGGCTCTGCGATGCCCGGCCGAACCATTCCCGGGCCTGATTCAGGTCATCTTGCCGGAACAGCACCCAGCCGAGGATCGCGGCGGCCACCGGATTTTGAGGCTGGAGCTGGGCGTTCTGGGCAGCCACCTCCAACGCGCGTTGCCGTTTCGACTGTTCCGGATTCTCGGCCAGCGCCATCGCCCACAAGTTGGCGACATCCGGGTTG
>JAJTFE010000229.1:0-4885 GCA_021298375.1 Blastopirellula sp.
CTGCAACCACTCCCAGCCAACGCAGCTCGCGGCGACACAGGGCAACCATTGCCAAGAGCAGAGGAGCGAGGCCCTGATATAAACTCGGCTGCCACATCCGGCCCGCACCCGGAAGACTGCTGGCCCAATGCGTCCACTCTGGAAAGGGACGCCCCGAACTGCCCGGCCAGATCCATTCGCCCAGCGTCCAAGGCGGTTGACTGAATTCATCAATATCAGCTTGATGCGAGCCGGGCTCGGGCTCGCGCCAGAGGCCCGCCAACGATTGCGGCTGGCCCGTCCGCCAAGTCGCCATCAGCCACTCGGCAACCGAGCGCGGTGCGCTGAAATCAACCCGCGAGCTGGCGGCACTCAGCTGCCAACTCGGCAAAATCTGAACTGCGGCCAGTGCCGCGACCAGTCCGGTTGTCGCCAACCAGGCGACCGCCGCCCGGCCGGTGGCCTGCCACCGCTGCCTTGACTCGTTCCAGCCCCACCAGCACCAGCTTCCGGCAGCCAGCAGCAGCAGATTTCCAGCCATCTGCGGATCCCCTCCCAGGATCATCAGCGCCGCGACAGCCGCCGTGCCAAGCACTGCCCGCGTCTTGCCAGACGGTTCGCGCCAATATCTCAGAGCGGCAAGCCCCCAAGGCAGCCAAGCTGCGCTGACCAGATAAACGGCATTCGTCGCCGCAAACAGGACTGGCCCCGCCAAGCCATAACTCAATGTCGCCAGGCCGCGTCCAGGCCAAGCTGCTCCAAACCGCCCGGCCAGCGTTCCCGCTCCCCACCCCGCCAACCAAACATGCGCTGCGAGATACCATCCGTAGCGAGCCTCAAATGAGGTCCAGCGCATCCAGAACAGAAATTTGCCCGGATAAAACAGGGAACTGGTTCCCTCCGCCAAATGAGAGCGGCCCAGTCCATCGTGAGGATTCCAGAGCGGCACCTCACCTGCCGCCCAAATTGCGTCAGCCCAGCGAAACATCGGCCAGTAGAACTGCACCGAGTCGCGATAGCCGACCAGCGCCATGCCGCGGAGGAAAGGCCAAAAAAGAGCGACCACAATGACGGTCCAGCCGATCAGCCACAGCGCGTTGGCAAGCCCTTCACGGCCGTTTGAATGCTGCGAGCGCACGAATGGCGACTGATTTCGGCGCGACTGTGGATTGACGTCCTCATCCCGCGGAATCATGCCCAAGCGTCTCCGGGCTCAGCCATCGAGCAACTCGCGAATGATTCGGCCTTCATCCGTTGGACCAATCCAGCGCGACTGCAGTCCTTGAAAGGGGTAAGAAAGCCGATAGGGGTCGAGCCCGAGGCAGTGCAGCAAGGTTGCCTGCAGGTCCCTCACAGAGAGTTTGCCATCGGTAATGAAGTAGCCGAAGTCATCAGTCTCACCGTAGGAGAGCCCCGGCTTCATGCCCCCTCCGGCGAAGAACATCGTAAAGGCGTGGGGGTGGTGATCGCGACCAAGGTGAGTCGATCCGCCTCGGGCTTCATTCATCGAGGTCCGCCCAAACTCACCACCCCAAATCACAAGGGTTTCATCCAGCAGGCCTCGCTGCTTGAGGTCGCTGATCAATGCGGCAACTGGCCGATCCATCTCCTTGCACTTTTTCGGCAAGTGCGTCACAAGGTCATCATGGGGACCAGTTCCGTGCACGTCCCACCCCCAATCAAAGAGCTGCACAAACCTGACCCCTTGCTCCACCAGACGCCGAGCGAGCAAACAGTTATTCGCAAAGGTTCCTTGGCCCGGGGTCGCACCGTACATCTCCAGCGTCGCCGCAGTCTCCCGGGAAATATCCATTAACTCCGGGGCCGCGACTTGCATCCGGTAAGCCAACTCGTACTGCTCGATCCGGGTCACGGTCTCCGGGTCCCCAAACTGCTCTGACTGAAGTTGATTCAGCCGGCTCAGCGTGTCGAGGCTGTCGCGGCGAATCTCGCGAGTCATGCCGGGCGGATTGGAGAGGAACAATATCGGCTCTCCTCCCGATCGACACTGCACTCCCTGGTGGACTCCCGGCAGGAAGCCGCTGCCCCAGACCTGCTTGCCAGCCGAGGGATTAGAACCGCCGGAAACCAAGACGACGAATCCCGGCAAATTCTGATTCTCGCTCCCCAAGCCATAAGTTACCCAACTGCCGAAGCTGGGATAGCCAGACCGGGCATTTCCCGTGTGCAGGAACAACTCGGCCGGTGCGTGATTGAACTGCTCTGTATACAAGGAGTGGACAAAGGTCAGATCATCTGCCAGCCCGGCCAAGTGCGGGACCAATTCAGAAAAGACCTGCCCCGATTGGCCGTACCGACCGAATTTGTACAACGGTCCAAGTAACTTTGGATGACCTTGAATAAAGGCAAACTTCTGGTCCTTGAGGAGCGAATCCGGGCAAGGCTGCATGTGCCGCTTGGCCAATTCGGGCTTGTCGTCGAAAAGCTCCAATTGGGAAGGCGACCCCGCCAGATGCAGGTAGATCACATTCTTGGCCATCGGTCGGGCGTTGGAAGGCCGGGCAGGCAAATCGGCAGCCTGCAGGCGACCTGCCTGCGGTCCAGCCAACAGCGCTGCAGCCACAGCGCCCAGTCCAATCGGGCTCCGCTGCAGAAAATGCCGCCGCGTCTGCTGCTGGAGAAGCGCCTCGCGCGGAGTCGCCGGTCCACCTGCCATCTCTTTCCGCCTCATGACTCGTCTCATCTTGGTCCTAATTCCGCGTTAACGCTTCATCCAGGTTCAGGAGCACATTGGCCACCACGGTCCAAGCTGCCCGCTCAATCACATCAGTCTCGGAGACATCCCCGGCCGCTCCACTCATCGCCCGAGCCAACTCCGGCGCGGCGCGATAACGGGTCCGCTCCTGCTCAAGCAGACGCAGCACTTCAGCCTGCTCTTTTTCAGTCGCAGCCCGCGAAACCACCCACGTGAAAGCAAGGTCCATTCGCTCGGCATCGCAAGTCGCCGAAGCGTTCCGAATCCGCTCGGCCAATTTCTGAGCGCACTCAATGTAAACCGGGTCATTCAAAGTCACGAATGCGGAGACGGGAGTATTCGTCCGGATTCGCCGAACAGTACAAACCGTGCGATTGGTTGCATCCAGCGCGAGGAATGACGGATAAGGATTGGTTCGCCGCAGCAACGTGTAGATTGCCCGTCGATAGCGATCCTCTCCCGGACTGGGATCCCAATCGAGCGATCCGCCGAAAGCCGATGACAATCCTGTTTTCGGTTGCGGCGGGTAGACTGGCGGACCATACATCTTGAGGGAGAGCAATCCAGCAGCCTGCAAGGCCGTATCGCGAATCTGCTCTGCGCTCAGCCGATATCTCGGACTTCGCGAGAGCAGTCGATTTTGCGGGTCGAGTTCCAATTTCTTCGGGGTGACCCGAGAGCCCTGCTGATAGGTCGCCGACATCACCATCAACTTAATCATGCGCTTCTGCGACCAACCGCTCACGACGAACTCATCCGCCAGCCAATCGAGCAGTTCCGGGTGCGAAGGGAGGGCCGCCTGACTGCCGAAGTCGTCCAGTGTCTCCACCAGACCCTCGCCAAAGACCTGGGCCCAGATTCGGTTTACCGCCACTCGCGCCGTGAGAGGATGGCGACGATCGACCAGCCACTCGGCTAACTGCAGGCGATTTTCTATGGGCTGGCCCTGCTGCAGAATCGCCGGAACTCCCGGCGTGACTTCATCGCCCGGGGTCAGGAACGAACCCCGAATGGAAATTCGAGTCTGGCGTCGGGACTCCGTTGGCAATTCCTGCATCACGGGCGTGGTCACCGGCTGAATACCGCCCAACTCTCCGCGCACCTCGGCCAATTCCCGATTCTCGCTCTCCAACTCCTTTTTCCACTCCGCCAATTCACGCTGCTCGGCCTCCGCCAGCGGACGCTCGGGTGTGTTTTCCGCCTCGCGGGCGGCGATGCGTTCGGCCAGCTTCCGCTCCGCGGCCTGGGTCTCCAACCGCTTCAGTCGCTCGTCCAACGTTGCCTTCCGCATCAGCTGCTCAGCTGTCCAGCTTTCATGCAATGGCGAATTGTCAGGTTGGTCGCGGTCAGCCGTTTGATTGAAAATCGCAAACAGGCGGTAGTACTCTTGCTGAGTGATCGGATCGAACTTGTGCGTATGGCACTGGGCGCACCCTACCGTCATTGCCAACCAAACCGTGCCGGTCGTATTGGTGCGGTCAACCACGGCGGCATGCCGGAATTCCTCGTCATCGGTACCACCCTCCGTGTTGGTCATGGTGTTGCGGTGGAATGCCGTCGCGATCCGTTGCTCTGCGGTTGGCTCAGGCAGCAAATCACCCGCCAACTGCTCTCGAGTGAACTGGTCGAAAGGCAAATCGCGATTGAAAGCGTTGATCACCCAGTCGCGAAACTTCCAGATCGAACGGACTTCATCCTGGGCGTACCCTTGCGAGTCGGCGTAACGGGCTGCATCCAACCACATCCGCGCCCAATGCTCACCAAAGGTCGGCTCGGCGAGGAGGCGGTCCACGACCCGTTCATAGGCATCGGGGCGATTGTCCTCGACAAATTCCCGCAGCAACTCCGGGGGCGGGGACAATCCGGTCAAGTCGAGAGCCAGCCGCCGCAGCAATCTCGCCCGCTCGGCTGGCGGCTCGGGCTCCAATCCCTCTGCTTCCAACTTGGCCAAAATAAATCGGTCGATCGGATTCCGGGCCCAATCCTTCCACTGGACCTCGGGTTCCGCCGGTCGGCTGACTGCAAGATAAGCCCAATGCTGGTCGTATTCTGCCCCGCTGGCCAACCAGCGCCGAATCAAGTCCCGTTCGGAAGCGGTTAGGGCAGGACCATGCTCGGCCGGGGGCATCCGTTCCGACTCGTCAGGCGAGTTGATCCGGGTCCAGAGCAGGCTTTCCTCCGGTTTGCCCG
>JAJTFE010000229.1:4939-5861 GCA_021298375.1 Blastopirellula sp.
CTTCGCCGCTGTCACCCCGGCTGCGAGCCAGCTCAGCGGTATGGAATGCGACGCCACCCTCGCGGGTCGATTCGTCCGGTCCGTGGCAGGCAAAGCAATTTTTCGCCAAGATTGGCTGAATGTCTCGCGAATAGCGTACATCCTGAGCCCCCCACGAGCTCGTTGCCGCCAACGGTCCCCAAACGACAGATAGTGCTGCCATCAGCAGCCAAGCCAAGTTGGCTGGCATGATCTCCGCTTTTCGCCGGAAACCTGCCTTCAGTGCCCAAATTTCAGGATTCATGCTGTCGCCCAGTTTCCACGGTCTCGAAAGCCCGTCTGCCAAAGTTCGATTTCGGTCTCGCCAGCTGCAAAACGGCTCGCTCCATTCTAAACCGAAACTGCGGCAGCGGCATCATTCTCCCCCAATTCGCCATTCACCGCATGAGGACGGCTGCTTTGCACCTGGATGGGAGCCCGTTGGTTTGACTCCGAACTGGCCGGGAGATTCGCATGCCGCTCATCCGCGATGCCGCGTTTTGACTTTGGCCGATACAATTGGTGTCTTCTCCGAACACTCTCCGGACCCTTCGCATGAATCTTCCCCACCCGCTTAACGCCAGCCCCCCGCTTGTGCTGGCCGTCCGCGCGGCGGAACTGGCGGGCCAGCGAATCGCTCAACTTTACGGTCAGGCGTTCAGCATGACCCGGAAGGAAGTGGCAGGGCAGGCGCAGGGCCTGGTCACCCAAGCCGACCTCGAGGCCGAGCAGGCGATCATGGCGACGATTCGGGAGCAGTATCCGGAGCACGAAATCTTGTCGGAGGAATCGCATCCGGATGGGGCTGGCGATGCGCCGCACCTCTGGGTTCTCGATCCACTGGATGGGACCAACAACTTCGCCGCCGGGATTCCCCATTTCGCCGTTTCAATTGCCTATTACT
>JAJTFE010000230.1 GCA_021298375.1 Blastopirellula sp.
GGCGCCCTCTCGCTTTGAGACCCACCCGCAGCGGAAGTTTCGCCGGCAGGTGAAGTCGGCGGTTGACCTGGAGTCGGATTGTTTGGCCCACCAGCCGCCAAATCCCGAATTCGTTGACCGATTTGTTGGGCCACATTCACTCCGCTTTGGTCGAGCAACAGGGCGTACTCAAATTCAAAAGGGTAGTCTTTCGATTCGGAAACCATGACATTCTTCCGCTGCTCGACTTGATAAGGGCGCTCCGCCAGATTGCTTTTGAGTTCCGTGTTGGTTTCGCGTTTGTTGAGCTTGCCCTTGAGGATAATCTCGGGGCCTGTCCGTCCCAGTTCGGCCTTTAAATAGCCGACCATTGCCTCATCGGCAGTCAGCAGGCGCTGGCTGACCTCGCGGAGTTCTTCCAGCCAGTTGACGTTACTTTTCTCCCAATTGTCGATCAGCTCAACTTCGCCAACGATCTGATCAACGCCGAGTGTCTCATTGGCCTTTTTTAATTGCTCGACTTCCTTGTTCAGCATGGCGATGCGACTACTCTGCTGTGACAACAAATACCAAGCGGTGCCAATCGCCCCGAACAGAAGCGTTGCGGCGAGGCCGGCCCAGAGTGCCACTCGCCGATAGTCGGTCTTTTTCTCAACCTTGCGGCGGGGGGCGAGAAAGTCGAGCCCCGGCCAACCGCGCTGAATCAACCCCAGGCCCGAACCGTAGTGGGCGACAAACCTTTCGGCATCCGTCGCATCGAGGGTTCCACCCTGCTCGGCGATGACTTGGCAAACGTCAATCAATTGAACGGGACCAATCTCAAGATTGGCGAGGAGCTTACTCAGCCGATCGCGTTTGGCAGGCGACGTCGCCACCAACGTCTCGCCGATCGTTCTCCCGACCACACTCTTGGTCGCCAGCATATGGCTGCGCTGAATCTCGCGGACCAGAGCCGCGGGTTGCTGTTCGGGGTCATGCTCCGAAAGTTTGACGGTCCGGGTCAAATAGATTTTGCGCCCATGGGCCAGCGTCAGTTCGACTTCCTCGCCGAGGTCGTGCACCAGCAGTACGGGCTTGGGGGCGTTCGCAGGAATCAAAGCTTGAGCAGTGCAAAACGGCCGAAGCAACAAGCGATGCAGCTTCAGCCCCGCTTGCTCGCACAACTGGCGGACTTCCTGCCCGGGGCCGGGCGGCAACGCACCCGCCAGCACGACGCGTTGTTGTTCCGGAGCATCCGTCAAGGGGACAAAATCGAGCACCCTGCTGTCATTGACCGAAGCAAACTCATTTCTGGATGTAAAGCGAACCAGTTCCGGCAGTTCGTCGTCGGGCGCCGGTGGCAATGCCAGCTCGCGCAGTTCAATAGCCCGCCGGGAAAGCACCACGTCGCAATCGCCACGCCCGAGGCCGCCGCGTTGCAAGGCTTCCTTGAGTTTCTTGACCCGCGTGGACAAATCGTCGTCCACGTCGAACGCGAACTCTACCGGCTTGGAGAGTTGAACTCGCTTGCCATCCGCGACGATCCGCGCGAGGCGGCACTGTCGGTCATCAATTTCCAGAACGATCCGATTGGGCATGTCAGTTCTTCAGTGAGGTACCAAGGAGGTCCAGCGAATAACCACTCTGCAAATGGCTCTTATCTCTCCAAAATAATATGCGCGGAATCGGGACGGTAGTGTCGATGACGACTTCTGCACGGCTTGTGCCGACACCATCATCGAAATACCCCACGACCTCGGCCATATAAACGTCACCACCCGTGCAGAGAAACGGGAGCATCACTTTCATCGTGTTCAGGTCCACCAACAGCTCCGTCAACAACCAGGTTTCGAATTGGCGGTTCAAGTCGGCTCCATCGGGATCATCCAGTTCGAACTCGCGTTTCTGAATAATCTGGTCGAGGATTTCGTCGGTCATTCCCGGAACAGCACTCAGCAACCGCCGCGGCGCCTGCATGACGTTCAACCGTCCGGGAATCACTTCGCCTTCAAAGGTCGTGGCGCTCTTCATCAGGGTTGGCAGGGAAAAGCCAAGGTTTTCCATCCGGATCGGCGATCTCAAAATCAAAGGCGTGTCGGCGTCGTCCGGATTCGGAGCGGTCGTATACGCATCCACCAAATCGAGAATTTGCGTGAACGTGGTGCTCCCTTCCACCTCGAAATCGAGTTCAAAGGGTGCACTGGCTGGAACGGGGTCGGCATCGCCTTCCTTCAAGGTGTAAGCGCCATTCTGGCGATACTGGATGATGAACTTGCACCACTCCTCGTTAAACGCAGAACGCAGGTCAGTGTAGAGCTGTTCGAGGTCGGGGTTGTTGAGATTCACCCGCGCCAGCTTCTCCGCATTCAGGTTCGATTCCTTGCTGTGCAGCGTCAGGTAGTTGGCCCATCCCAGAAGCATGTCAGGAGCGACTGATCCGACGTTTTCTCCTGCCATTTCCTCGGGATCCACCAGACCATTTCGATTGGAGTCCAGTCCAAACATCATTTGCGGCGTGACGCCTCGGACGTTGAGCAATTCGTCGATGCTGTCCAGCGGCCCGTCTTTGGCCGAGTAAGGGGGCGACTGGCCTTCGTAGAAACTTGTTTCGACGCCGTATTCGCGGGCTTCCGTGTCGCCATCGATGTAGTCCAGGATGGCGTCGGCGATATCTTCCGTCATATCGGGCAGACCCATCAGCAGCTGCCGTCCGCCGCCGGGGACCCAATTGTCGGCAAAAGTCAACGTATTGAGGTTCAATTTGGCTGACTCATCGACGAGCCCAAAGCGATAACCTTCCGGGTTCCCTTCGTCATCCAGGCTGGAGGAAATGATGGAAAAACGTCCAACGTAATTCGGGTTGTTCGGGTCGACGCCTACGGGTACCGCCTGAAAGGAGGTCGCGTTGTCCCAGAGGCCGCCTTTCTCCCGCAATGTAGCCTGGTCGGTTGCGAGAAACAGGCGGCAATAATCGACGCCCGAATCCACCAGGTATTTCGATTGGACTTGTCGTGCGATCAGCCGCGCGGCTTCGTCCTCGGTCGTCATCAAGGCCGTGAAGGTATAGGCCGCCAAAGCCAGCATCACAATCGTGACGAGGACGACGACCAGCAACGAACCGCGGCGGGGACGGAGGCGAGGTTGGAGTCTCATTCCTCCTCCTCGGGCACTTCGGCCGCGGGCAAATGGACTACCTTGCGGTATTGCTGCAGGTTGTTGAGTTGGGCTTGAAAGTTCAGCGGTTGGGCAGCGCTCCGACCGCGAAGTTGTATCCGCGAGGCATCCACCGTCAGAATGATCTCGATCGCGGTCGGAAAATAGGCCATGTCATCGGAGTTCCATTCCGACGCCCAGTCTGTCCCATCGAAGTAACGAAACTCGAGGGCGACGACTTCAGGGGCGACCAGCTTGCAGTACTCATCGGGAACAGTCGGAGCCTCGTACTCGCCCCGGTAGCTGGCTACGGCCCGATCAATCTGGCGACGATACAGGCCACCCAGTTGGGAAACCTGCGGATCGAATTCCGCCGAAGCATCCGCTGGTGGCGACTCACTTAAAAAGTAGGAGACGCTTTTGATGTCAGCGGGCCGAGCCGATTGCGGCTCGACGATCCCCAGCATGAAGGCGTTGTACTGATCAATTCGCGGTAGCCGACTGACATCAACGGTCACTTGACTTTGGGTCCCAATGATCAACGGTCGATAGGCCGCCGTGTCTTCCGAGCTGCTTTCCGTGCCACTGCCGGTTGTCCCGCCGGAGGTTCCTCCCCCACCGCCCCCTTGGCCGCCACCGCTAGGAGTCCCGCCACCTGTTGGCGTTCCACCGCCGGTCGGCGTTCCACCGCCGGTCGGCGTTCCACCGCCGGTCGGAGTCCCGCCGCCGGTCGGTATTCCTCCCCCGGCGGCATCCCCCAGAGCCGAAGCGGCGTCGCCACCCAAACTTCCCAGCAAGCCTTGAATCAACGACTGGGAGGCGGAAAGATTCTCCAAGCCGGAGACATCCGCGGCCTTGTATTGCAATGCGGCGCGCAAGTCATTCGCCACCATCGCCAAGACATTCCGCGCGACCTGCTGCTGCTCGATATAAGCCTGCTGCTGGGTGAGCAGTTGCAGGTAAATGTTGATCGCCATCCCGATGGATATCAGGACCAGAACAGCCAGCCCCATGGCCAGAATCAACTCGAGCAAGGTGTATCCAGGCCGAGCGAGCCTTCGGGAAAAACCGGCGATTGACCGTTGGGGCGGCGCCAGGCAGGCTGATTGGAGTCCGGACGAAGTGTGCGCGGTCATTCGCTGGCCTCCGTCGCCGTCGGGTCATAGTCCGGGTCGGGCATCAGCCGGACAATCGAGAGCGACATCGGCGTCTGATTTCCGACATTGTTTTGAGCAACGGTCACGGTGACCGCCAGCAGGCCGACCTGTGAGGCATTTTCGACGCTGACCGAATAGTTCCAGTTTGGATTTTCCTCGATAGCTTCGCCCGAGGTTCCTGAAAGCGGCAAAACGCCTGCCGCCAGTTCAGCCATTTTGGTGTCGCACAGCAGGGCGGCTTCAGTCCGCATCCTCGCCTCAATCGCAGAGCGATAACCCAGATTGAGCAACTGGGTGATCACAATCATCGCGCCACCGAGAATCGCAATTGCGAGGAGAACTTCCAGCAACGAGAGGCCGGTTCGAGTCCGGTGGCTGCGGGTTGCAGAGGGGACGAAAACGAATTGGGTTTGGCGGTTCATTCGGCCAACCTCACGACCCGGGTCGAGCCGGTCAGGCCACGGACCACGACGCGGACCGCATCACCCCGCTCGTTGGCCAAGATGACTTGGGCGTCCTGGCTCGAGCCGTCGGGGTAAAACAGAATCGGCTTGAGCTTGCCCGCTCCACCACCCGCGGCGTCGGCTTCGAATTGACTGCGAATGTCTGCAATCCCACAAAGCGAACACCTCTGGGGAGTCGCTCGTTCGAGTAATCCATGTTGCCATTTCGAACGTCAGCGCCTGGCGATTGCCCGTCCCCTCCGCCTCCGGCACGTTGGAAGTGTTCGACCGTGCCGGCTTGTACCAATTGGTCAAACTGGCGCACGGCCAGTTCACTGCGTCCTTCGTTGTAGACAAACGCAAAGACTTTACCGGTGCGGATGGCCTGTACGCGGGCCCGCCCCATTTCGGCCCGCACAATTTCAGCAGACTTGTCGATTCGCTGGGCAGCAAAAATCCGATCGAACCCCGGCAAGACAAGCGCGCCAAAAAACGCGATGATTGCCATCACTAGAATCAACTCCAGCAGCGTGACGCCGGAGCGGTCCGCTTTCGCGGTTCGACTTGTCAGCGCTGGCGGGCATTTCATGGGCTGGCGGGCATTTCATGGATTAGGTGGGAATTTAGCGATTGTTAGTGATGTCATCAGGCGTGCCAGCCTGACGATCGGGACCGTTGGAGCTGATGATCACCCGCTCGCCATTGTTGGCACCGAGAACATACGGTTGCTGCCAAGGGTCCATCGGCAACGTCTGGGCATCGAGGTAGGGACCGCGCCATTGATTCTGGGTCATCCCGGTCGGCATGGTGATCAAGTCATTCAAAGTGTTCGGAAAGATGCCGACGTTCATTTTGTACATGCGGCAAGCCGTTGCGAGTGTGGAGATCTGGCTGAGGGCCGCATCCTTGTTGGCATTGGTTTGGAAGTTCATGAAGGCGAACGTCACCATCGAGGCCATGATCACGAGGATCGCCATGACCAACAGCAATTCCATCAGGGTAAAACCGCGACGTCGCCGCAAGGCCCGACCCTGCCCGAATGCCGGGGCCTGCCCGAATGCCGGGAATAGCCCCGCGGCACGCGTCTGCACTGTTGAGGCAGTGGCGGTCTGCTGCTCCTCAGCTGTCGCAAGTTCTACCTGGGCAAAGGGGCGATTCTGAACCATTTCCGTAATTCCTTGAAAGATATCTCATTCTGGGCGATCCGCCGGTATTCCCGCTGAATTCCGGCATTGGTCTAATTAACCCGTCAAAGCCGGGTAGTGTTTCGCTGAAAATCGTGGCAAAACGTGCTTTCGCGTTCAAAAAACGGGCCAATTGGCGGCGGCCAAACCCCTTTCGGGGCTTCCCGAGGCGATTTCCCGCTGAAAAACCGAATTACCCCTGAAAAACCGAGCCCATTTTCATGATGGGCATCAGCAGCGCGATCACGACGATCAAGACCACAACCGCCATGATCATCAGCATTAAAGGCTCGAGCAGTTTTACCATCAAGTCCAACCGCCGCGTCGTCTCCTTTTCCAGCCCCTCGGCGATGTTGACCAGCACCGTATCCAGCGTGTTGGACTCCTCGGCGACCGCAATCATTTCCGTCACGTTTTTGGGGAAGTGTCCACTCTTGGCCAGCGGAACGGACAACTGAGCTCCGGAAGTGATATTCTCGGTCGCGCTGGCAATCGCACCCGAAAGGACGCTGTTGCCAGCCGCCTCGCGACTGATTTCGAGCGCTTTGAGAATCGGAACGCCGTTCTTCAGGAGCGTGCCCAAGACCCGGCAGAACCGGGAAACGGCCAGGTTGCGGAAGATCGGACCAAACAGCGGAATCTTGATCTTCGCCCGGTCGAGAAATTTCTTCGCGGCCGGCGTTTGCAACTGCACCCGGAAGACGAGGAACAGAATCACCGCAGCAATGGCTATGAACAATCCATAGCTGTTAATCCAAGTGCTGAAATTGAGCAGCAAATCGGTCACTGCGGGCAATTCACCCTTTTGTCGCAACTGATCAAACAGGACCGAAAACTTGGGCACGAAGTACACGACCAGCACGCCGACCACCAGCGTCCCAACCGTACCCAGCACCGCTGGATAGATCAGTGCGCCGACCGTGCGGGACTTCAACTCAGCCTGCTGTTCGGTGAACAGCGCGACGCGCTCGAGGGCCTCTTCGAGAAACCCGCCCTCGGTCCCGGCCTTGGACATGTTGATTGCCATGTCCGAGAAAATTTTTGGATGGCGGCCAAAGGCATCGCCAATCGGCGTGCCGTCTTCAATCCGGCTGACGATGTCATCCAGCGCCTTTTGCAAGGCCGGGACGCTCGCCTGCTCCCGCAAAATGGACAGCGACCGCAGCAGGGGCACGCCGTTTTTCAACAGTGAGGCGAGCTGGCTGTAAAAAGTCGCAATTTTCTGCTCGCTGACCCGGCCGCTGAACTGCAGCTTCTGCTGGACCTTTTCCTGCTCCACCTTGATCGGGAACAGCGACTTCTGGCCGAGCATGCTGATCACTTCCCGCTCCGTATTCGCCGAAAGCGAACCGGTGACGCGTTGACCGTCGAGCGAGCGGGCTGTGTAGGTAAAAGTCGGCATGGCGGTTGAACTTTAAGGTACTATCTTCCCAACGCTGTCTTCCGGAGATTGTATCCGGCCAAGTCGCGTTCTTTGCGGCGAGTCGGTTGTGTTGCGCCGGATTACTTTCTGGAACCGTTACTTTCTGGTAACGCCACGATCCGATTTGGTGATTCGCACGACTTCATCGACACTCGTCTTGCCGGCGATGACCTTCATCCAGCCGTCGTCCCGCAGCGTGCTCATTCCCTCCTCGCAAGCCGCTTTCTTGATCTCCCAGCTGCTCACGCGATCGTGAGCCAGCTCGCGAATCCGTTCGGATGCCACGAGCAGTTCATAGATACCGAGCCGACCGGCATAGCCCACCTCGCGGCACTTGCGGCAACCCGCCGACTTGTAGAGCGGCTGGCCTCCCAGTTTATCCAAGGGGAAATCGTCGGGCAGGTCTTCTTTGCCCGGCTGATAGGGTATTTTGCAATGCGGACAGAGGCGCCGCACCAGCCGCTGGGCCATAATCCCTTCCACCGTGCTGCTCACAAGAAACGGCTCGACTCCCATGTCCGTCATTCGGTTGAAGGCGCTCGAGGCATCGTTGGTGTGCAAGGTGCTGAACACCAAGTGCCCGGTCAACGAAGCCTGAATCGCATTTTCGGCCGTTTCAAGATCGCGGATTTCACCGACCAGTACCACGTCCGGGTCATGCCGCAGAATGCTGCGCAGCGAAGCACCGAACGTCAAGCCAATTTTGGGGTGCACCTGAATCTGGTTGATCCCTTCCAGTTGGTATTCGACCGGGTCCTCGGTGGTGATGATTTTGGTGTCGGGGGCGTTGATTTCGATCAAGGCACTGTACAAGGTTGTTGTTTTGCCGGAGCCGGTTGGACCGGTCACCAGAATGATCCCGTGGGGCAAGTCAATCAATTGGCGAAACGTGACGTAGGTCCGACCTTTCACCTTCAACTTGATTCGGCCGTCCTGGGGCAGTCGCTTCTCGGCGATATTCAGCCGGGCCATGATCTTCAAGCGGCTGATGATCGCCGCCTGAAAATGATTGATTTCGGGCGGTACGGGCTGGGCATGCAGCAAGCCGTCGATGCGGTAGCGAATCACCAGCCCGCTCCCCTGCGACTCAATGTGCACGTCGCTGGTGCGAGTCTCAATTGCTTCGAGCAGAATTTCGTTGACGAGCCGGACGACGCTCGCTTCCTGAGCCATCTCGCTCAATTCGGAGCCATCGGTCTCGATCGCCTCGAGCAGTTCGACGCCTTCTTCGGCCTTTTGCTCGATCAGGCCTTCGATCGTTTCACCGCCGACGCCGAGGTGAGTCTTGATCAAGCGGGCGATTTCGACGCGGTCGGCCAGCACCGGGACGACGGCTAAGCCAGTGGCGGCGCTGATTTCATCGAGGGGGTAGAAGTTGTAGGGGTCACTGGTTGCGACCGTGATCGAGCCATTCTGGCGGCTGACCGGAAACAGGGCTTCGCGATAAATGATTTTTTGGGGGAAGCTGCTGAGCAGGCCAAGATCGACTTTTTCTTCGCGCAGGTCGATGTAGCCCATCCCCATCTCATCTGCGAGGGCTTTGATCGCGGCCGGCCGATCGATGTCGGTGTTCTGCATCAACCAATCGAGCAGGTCCAGCCCTTTTTCCTGAACCTGATTAATTTGGGCCTGAGTGGCAAGTTCGCGGCGAATCAGAATCTGTCCGATGTCCATGCTGAGCAAACTCGTTGTGGCGAGCGGATAAAAGGGTCTAAGTCAGAAATGATGCGGCTGGCGACGACCGCTGCTTTAAAATGCCAACGCGGAGAACTC
>JAJTFE010000231.1 GCA_021298375.1 Blastopirellula sp.
TGTCTCCCTCAAAGCACTTTGCAGCTCGACCTGCATTGCGTCACCCGGTGGTCAAAGTTCGACCTTGTCTTCACAGGGGTACTGCTCGCGGACCTGCTGGAAGTGATCCAGCCCAAGAGTACGGCTCATTACGTCTCTTTCATTGCCCACTCCGAACGACGACACAGCAGTTCACTGACGTTGGCCGATGCGTTGAGACTCAAGACCTTGATCGCCACGCAGGTGGGAGGTCAACCGCTTCCAGTGGAGCACGGCGGCCCGATACGCAATCTGGTTCCCAATCGCTATCTCTACAAAAGCGTGAAATGGTTGTGCGAGCTCGAATTCCTGGCCGAGGATCGGCTGGGCTACTGGGAAGCGGAGTCGGGCTATCACAATACGGCCGACCCTTGGCTGGAACAGCGGTACCTGGCCCCGTCACTCGATCGTCGAGCGGCAGCCAAGTTGCTCGAATCTCGAGACTTTTCCGGACATGACCTGCTGAGTATTGACGCTTCGCAACGAGAACTGAACGGCTTGAAGGCAGTGGCTGCGCTGCTGCGGAACGCCAATTTCCGGCTCAGCCAGCTGCAGCAGGCTGATTTCTCGGGAGCGAATCTCTCAAACGCGCATTTTGAGGGAGCGGTTCTGCGAGGAGCCAATTTCAGCGGCGCCGATTTGGAGGGTGCTTGTTTTACGGGAGCCGATTTGCGAGGCGCGAACTTCACTGGCAGTTCTCTGTTCGGGGCCTCGTTTTTTTCGGCTGCCCCCGCAGGGCTCGCGGATTCGCCGCAGGCAGGGCAGGGGACTGGCTTTGCCCGCATCGATCAAACGACCATGATTCCGCCGGAATGCCTGCCGCCGCTGACTCCGGAACAGCTTGCCTTTGTGACGACTGCGCTCCAGCTCGGCCGAGAATGAACCTGACCGCGGGGCGCTTGGCGCCTGCAGACCAGGCAGCACGATCAGCCGAGCCTCAGCGCAGCGTGTTCCTCGCCCGCTTGAGATTCTTGGCCAACTGTTGACTTACCATCTCAAGGATTGGCGAGTCCCCGAAGCGCTGGACGAACTCCTCACAGCCCGCAGCAATGGCCGTCTCGGAGCGATCCAGTTGCTCCTCCAGCGCGCCCCAAACCAATCGGGGGCCTACCTGCAATTCGCGAGCGTATTCTTCCAAGTCCCGTCGCAGGACTTGGCCCGGGTCAAACTGCCGGCCGAAGCTCATCGCCAGATTCCGATCGAGCGACTTGTAGACCCGGGTGCAGACCAGGTCATAAAACGGCGCCAAGCGCACTCCCTTGTCGGGGCTGAGCAGCAAAGAGGCGTTTTTCGCGTGCCCATCGCAGTTGCCGAAGAGCCAGTTGAACAGGCCCCAGCTCACGAGCAGCCTCAAGTCGACAACCGGCAGGCTGCCATGCGTTCGGACAATGGCCGCCAACTCCCCAGGACGGGGACCACCTTCTTTCTGGTACTTCCTCAGCGGGCTGCGCCCCAATGCCTGACAAAAGTCTTCTTGATGAAGGCGGACGATCTTCGCCCCCTCCTGGCGGCGATCGTAGCGTTCGACCACAAGGATCGTTCCGCCACCCCGGCAAGCCGAGTTTCCCGGCAATCATTCCCAGCAGGCATTCATTCTCCGGCAAGTGCTTGAAGTGGGGTGATGCAAACTTGAGCAGATGCGTGCTCGGCGCCGGTCCCAATGGCAGGCTCGTCGCGTTACCGTCCAGCCGCACGGGAAGCTTGTCCTGGGCCCCAGCCAGCGACAATCGCACTCCATCCCGCCCGACCGTTGAGGAAAAGACATCGGGCGCGTTGGACAATGACCAAAGCCGAAGTTGCTCGGAGGTGATCGGCCGATAGTCCGCGGTCGAGGAAGGATTGGCTGGTGGTGTATCCCCCAGCGTCAAGGCTCCGGCGCATTCACCGCCGATCAGTCGGAGCAACTCAAAGTCGTTTCCCGGCGTTACCTTCAAACGCTGGCACAAGCGCACGCGGACATCGGCTTCCGGCAGGAGGTTGGCAAAAAAAGAATGAGCCTGTTCGTGATACTTCTCCGCACGCAGCGGCAATGAGAGCGAGATTGGAAAGGCGCTGGGAAATCCAAGCCAATCGTCGGCGTAAATGAATTCCATCCGCTCATTGCGGTCGAGCTCGACGGTTCCCACCAGATATTGCGTCCACCAAACCTGAAGTCGGCTCATCGGCTCGATCCCCCGCGGGTCTCGACTTGCAGGTCCAGGCCGAGCACACTCAACACCTGCAGGACTTTGTGAAACTCCGCAGTCGGCTTGCCCCGCTCCAACTCGGACACAAACCGGACTCCGACTCCCGCCACTTCCGCCAAGGCTGCCTGGGTGAGCTCGACCTCCTTGCGACGGCGGCGAACAACCCCGCCCAGGTCGGCAACCGTGCGAATTTGGATCGACTCCACCCCAACCTCCTTCCCGTACGGGAATACAAACCCAAGCAATCGCCAAATATTCCCGATCGGGAACATAAAGATTGTATCGGCCAAAACAATCCCGAACGGGAAAAAAGCGGGGCAGCCTCGGGAAAAAGGGGGATTTCGGCCGTCGCAATCCGTTTCACCGGACGGTGGGAGGCTCTTGACCGAGCGATGCGGGGCGCAGACAGGCCGCCGGTTGGCTGAGGGGGCAGGCCCTGCTGCCAAGGACCCTGCTGCCGAGTTCCGCCCGCGGAAGAGTCACCAGAGCCGAGGCACAGCCCCCGACAGAGCCGGTTGCGGAGCGATTTTTGCAGTGCCTGGCATCCTGGGCGCCTGGAATCCTGGCGCCTGGAATCCTGGCGCCTGGAATCCTGGCGCCTGGCGTATGCCGCATGCAGTCTGCCGTCTGCCGTCTCGCGTCTGGCGTGACTGGAAAAAGCGGGGGGGGCAGAGGCAGGTGTTCCGCTGCCAACGAGAACGGATAAGCAGGGTAAGGGGCTCGGAGCTGAGCTGGATCGTCCCGGAGAAGCTTGAGGGGCGAGTTGCTGCCGTCAGCCTAGCCCTCAAATCGCTTGATCAAGATCGAGGCGTTGTGGCCACCGAAGCCAAAGGAGTTACTCATGGCGTAGTCGATCTTCCGCGTTCGCGCCTGATTGGGAGTGTAATCAAGGTCGCACTCCGGATCGGGTTCATCCAGATTGATCGTGGGAGGAATCAGGCTGTCGATCAACGCCTTGACCGTCACGACCAGTTCAATTCCGCCGCTGGCTCCGAGCGAATGGCCCAGCTGGCTTTTTGTGCTGCTGATACTCAGTTTGCTGGCCGCAGGACCATAGACCGCCTTAATCGCCTTGGTCTCGGCGATATCACCCAGCGGTGTGCTTGTTCCATGGGCATTGATGTAGTCAATGCGGTCTGGATTGACGGCAGCGTCCTCGAGGGCCATCCGCATGGCACCGGCGGCTCCAGTGCCATGTTCATCCGGTTGGTCGCAGTAGATCCTCGCTCCGCGTTTTCGCGCGTGCTCCAGTTCCTCGAAAATCAGCAGCCCGGCGCCATCGGCGAACACGAATCCATCGCGGTCCTTGTCAAAGGGGCGACTGGCTTGGGCCGGGGCATCGTTTCTGGTGGAGAGTGCCCGCATGTTCGAGAAGGCACTCATTCCGATTCGCGTGATGGCTGCCTCAGCACCACCGGTCACCACGAGGTCACACAATCCGGAGCGGACGTGATCGAACGCGTTGCCCATTGCATTGGTCGCACTGGCGCAGGCCGTTGCGATTGAATAATTTGGACCGCGAAGACCGTGAATAATCGCCAGGTTACCGCCCCCCGCGTTGAGCATCAGCCGCGGGATGGTCATGGGCGAAACGCGGCTGGGGCCTTTGGAGTTCAGTTTGACAACTTGCTCCTCGCAGGTCTCCAGCCCGCCAATTCCGGAACCGAGCACGACTCCGTAGCGGCGAGTGTCGCCGGAAAAATCGAGGCCTGCATCGCGGATCGCATCGGTGCCAGCGACGATCGCGTACTGCGCAAACCGGTCGACTCGGTTGAGCTCTTTGTGCTCGATGTAGCCGGTGGGGTCAAAGCCAGCGACTTCGCCACCAAAAGTGACTTTCAAATCGGAAGTGTCGAACAGCGTCAAAGGACGGATGCCGCTTTCGGCACCGACCAAACGCCTCCAACACTCTTCCAGTTTGCTACCGAGCGCTGAAACAATTCCCAGCCCCGTGATGACCACGCGCCGCTTCATGGATGCCCCGAAAATCGTTCCGAACTTTGCAGCTGTTTAGCCGCCGGTGCTCTTCTTGATATGGTCGATCGCCTCGCCCACAGTTTGAATTTTTTCTGCGGCTTCATCGGGGATGTTGACATCGAACTCTTCTTCCAACTCCATCACCAGTTCGACCGTATCGAGAGAGTCGGCGCCCAAATCGTTTACAAAGTTTGAATCGCGGGTGATCTTGTCTTTTTCCACGCCCAGTTGATCAGCCACGATATCAATCACGCGTTCTTCCACGGATGCCATACGAAGGGGGCTCCTAAAAATGTTCTTCTTGAGAGTTTGAAATATTGTTTAGTGAATTATCGGATTCAGTCTGCAACCGTAAATCGGATTCCGATCGCAGACAGCAGTTCTGCAGGATCCAAAATTTCCAGGGAAACGGCTGCCCGAGTTCAGGCCACCGCCTGCCCGGCAGCGTTCGCTGCAGCCCTCGCTGCACCCCCGTCCGCAATGATTTTCATCGTAGCGACGAATGGTTCGGCGAAATAGCTGACAGGAAGGTCGCCAACAAGATAGACAATTTTAACAAAAAGGGTCAAGGCAGGGGCGGGCCGTCTGTGGGGGGCCAAGTGCCCATTTCACGCCTTCTTCTTCAGCCCAATCGGGCCAACCGGCTGGATTTGACATTTCCCCGACCCGCCAAAGCCCATCCGGGCCGAGGAATCGGGCTCAGAAGCAGCCTTCCGCGTTCACGCCTCTTGGGGGAAACACACCTGGGCCACGTCCTGCAGCTCCCCTTTCCGGGAGGCGGAGGAAGTCGTTCAGGCCGGGGAGAACTGCTCGCGCTGGCTTGACTCAGCCCGTCATTCCGCCGTCAACCGTCAGGACTTGGCCGGTCACATAGGCAGCTGCGGGGCTGGCTAAAAACAGCACGCAGGCTGCGACCTCGTCGGCCGTTCCAATTCGAGCCGCCGGGATCTTTTTGGCTACTTCAGCCAAAATCGAGTCACCGAGGGCCGCGGTCATTTCGCTCTCGATAAAGCCCGGCGCCACTGCATTGACGGTCACCTTTCGCTTGGCCAATTCCTTGCTCAGACTCCGAGTCAGGCCAATCATCCCGGCTTTGGATGCGGAGTAGTTCGTCTGGCCGGCATTCCCAATCAACCCGGAGACGCTGGAGATGTTGATGATTCGACCGTAGCGGGCCCGCATCATCACTTTGGAAGCAGCCCGACAGAACAAAAAGGCACCTCGCAGATTGGTGTTGATGACATCATCCCACTGGTCGTCACTCATTGCCGGCAAGAGGTTGTCCCGGGTAATTCCGGCGTTGTTGACCATGATGTCCAACCGGCCCCATTCGTCGGCGACCTTCTCGACGATCCCGTCCACCACTTCCCGACGACTGACGTCACCAGCCAGCGCTTCCGCCTGACCACCCGCGGCGCGGATGGAAGCAACTGTCTCTTCGAGCTTGGCTGCGTTCCGGGCGACGCAAGCGACGCGGGCCCCGCTCCGCCCCAAGGCGATAGCCATTGCTCGCCCCAGTCCCTGAGAGGCTCCGGTGACGATCGCGTTCTGCCCCGACAAATTAACTTTGAGTGATTCCAAACTCATCTTCCTGTTTTCCTCAAAAAATAAATTGAATCATGAAATCGCAATGCACTTGAGCCCCGCGGCCCGTTTCCCACGGTCCCGCCTTCCTTTTTCCTTCCCTCCGAAGCCCGGCTTTCAGCGTCAGCAATCAATCGACCCCTTCGCGTTCCTGCCGGGCTGAGCCAATTACCCGGCATCGAGCACGCCATGGCAAGCGGTTTTTCTGGCGATTCGTTTCATCAAGCCGCGCAGGACACGGCCCGGACCAACCTCATAGAACTCATCAAATCCATCTGCCAGCATGCGTTCCATGGAGTCCTGCCAGAGGACGGGTGAGCAGACCTGTCGCTCGAGCAGTCCGCGGATTTCGTTCGGATCGAGATGGGTTCCGGCGTCGACATTGGAGTAGACCGGTATCAGAGGAGACTTGATTTCGGTCGCAGCGAGCGCGGCCTTGAGTCGTTCCACCGCCGAAGCCATCAGGGGAGTGTGAAATGCACCGGCGACGGCGAGCGGGACGGTCTTCATTGCTCCCGCTTGTTCGGCGAGGGCTGGGATTCGCTCGCAGGCGGCCCTGTGTCCGGAAACCGCGATGTTGCCGGGGCAGAGCAAATTGGCCAATTGCAGGACCTCTCCCGCTCCGCGCGCCTGATCGCACAAGGCTTGGACCTGTTCGCGATCCAACCCCAGGACGCTGACCATCCCGCTCGGTTCGGCATCAGCTGCCGCCTGCATCGCCTCCCCACGCTGCTGCACCAGCCGCAAACCGCTCTCAAAATCAATCGCTCCGGCGCAGACCATCGCCGTGTACTCGCCGAGGCTCAGCCCTGCGGCGCCGGCACAGGCTTTAACGACTTCCGGTCGCTCTTGCTTGAGCAATTCCAGCGCTGCCAAACTGGTGACAAACAGCGCCGGTTGGCTGTAGACCGTGCTGTCGAGCTTTTCCTTGGGTCCTTGGAAGCAGACATCGGCGAGGTCGTACCCGAGCACTTTGCCGGCCCGCTCGAACAAATCGCGGGCGGCGGGGAGTCGCTCGCAAAGTTCCTTGCCCATCCCGACTTCCTGAGCCCCCTGGCCCGGAAACAAAAACGCGATCTTGCTCAAGCGTTTACCTCATGATTGATAATGCCTGTCGCGGGTTGAGCCAAACGCTGCCCGCCAGCCCGTTGATTACCGCCAGTTACCGCCCTGAGGTCAAGCCCACCCCCGCGGTCCGGCGGAAAAAGCGGCGGAGTATCAGCCAACGCATTGGTCAGAGCCAGTCAGCTGCCTGGCGAGAGCAAACCAGGGACGCCCCCCGTGCAGATGTTCCCCAGTGCAGAAGTTCCCCAGTGCAGAAGTTCCCCAGTGCAAATTATCCATCGAATCGGATGGCCATTCGCTGAGGCTTATTCGAACAGTGACTTGTCCCGCTTGACCGGCAATCGCAAATGTTCATAAGCCCTTGGTGCGGCCACCCGCCCGCGCGGCGTGCGCAGAATCAGTTCCATCCGGAGCAGGAACGGTTCGACCTCGTCTTCGAGCGTATCCGAGGAGGTGTTCATTGTCGCGGCGATTGTTTCGATTCCGACCGGTCCACCACCACAAACCCGAATCAATGTCTCGAGATAGCGCTTGTCCTGGCGGTCCATTCCCAACGAGTCAATTTCAGCCATCTCCAAAGCTGCTTCGGCCGTGGGCAAGGTGATTCGGCCGTCAGCGCGGCTTTGGGCATAATCCCGAACCCAGCGCAATCGATTGTTGGCGATACGAGGAGTGCCGCGACTGCGGCGGGCAATCTCGGTTGCCGCAGGGGGCTCAATTTCAATCGACAACTTGGCCGCGTTCCGCGTCACGATTTCGGTCAACTCGGGCAGCGAGTAGAAATCGAGGTGCTCCCGAATCTGGAAGCGATCGCGCAGCGGTCCGGTCAGCATTCCGGCCCGAGTTGTCGCGCCGATCAGGGTGAACGGCTTGAGCCGAAAATTATGCGTTCGAGCGTTGATTCCTTCTCCCAAAATCAAGTCGATCCGGAAATCCTCCATCGCCGTGTAGAGATACTCCTCCACCGCTTTTGGAATTCGATGAATCTCGTCAATAAAAAGAACCTGCCGAGCCTGGAGGTTGGTCAGATTGGGCACCAGGTCTTTGGGGGCTTTCAAAGTCGGGCCGCTGAGGAAATCGATGTGCACCCCCAACTCTTCGGGAATGCAATGGGCAAACGTCGTCTTCCCCAAGCCTGGCGGGCCGTCAAAGAGAATGTGCCCGAGTGTCTCGCCTCGCCGCAGGGTGGCATCAATCGCGATTCTCAAGCGGGCAATTACCTCCCGCTGCCCCACCATCTGGTCCATTCGCGAGGGCCGAAGCTTCGGATCGTCCTCCTGAGCGGTCGGTTGGTTGGATAGAATGGTTTCACGGGCCATATCGAGACCGACCGATCTTCTCTGAGCAAACTTCTCGGAGCCATGCCTACAGCGTCCCCGAACTGGAGCGTCC
>JAJTFE010000232.1 GCA_021298375.1 Blastopirellula sp.
CTGCCTGAGATCCGTCCACTCCGAGCATGGGCCATCGTGAGCATGGGCCATCGTGAGCATGGGCCATCGTGAGCATGGGCCATCGTGAGCATGGGCCATCGTGAGCATGGGCCATCGCGAAGACGAGGCGAAATCAGGGAGGAAACCTCCTTGAAGCGAAGCAAGCCCGAGAGGCGATTCGAAACTCTCAAGCGACCATGGCAAGAACCGGCATGGACCGGCTGACGCCTCGGCGGGAAGGCTCTGCCCCACGGGCTTGAGTTTGTGGCCAGCGTGTTCGAACCGCCAGCGAGACGCCATTGTTCCCACAGCGACGCTCACTCCGGTAATGGCTGGTCTTTGGTCTCGGGGGCAAAGGCCAAGGCGACGATGCCGACGAGGAAGAAGCTGCACATCGAGATGGCAGCCCAGCGAAAGCCTTGCTGATAGCCGTTCTCTTGATTGAAAACGTACTTGGTGAGATAACCCAAAGTCAGCGGACCAACGGCCGCGACGAGGCGCCCGACGTTGTAACAGAAACTGACACCGGTCGATCGGAGCCGAGTGGGGAATAGTTCGGGAAAATAAATCGCATAGCCTCCGAACAGCGAGAGTTGCCAGAATCCCATCAGCGGAACCATCCAGAAGATTTCGTGAAACTGGTCGAGTTGGGAGTAAACCAGAATCGTGCTCAGGGCAGCCAGGATCAGGCAGAGCAAAAAAGTCGGTTTCCGGCCGAAGCTGGCCGCCATGTAGCTGAATGCGTTCATCCCGAAGAAGGCGCCGGCGTTGAGCATAACCGAGGTCATTCCAACCCAAAAAGCAACCTTCCCGGCAACTTGCTCCTTGGCGAGGCCCTCGGCCTCGAAGCGACTGGTCGCGACCACATTGATCAAGTCAAAGGTAAAGAATCCGATTCCCCAAAGGCCGACGACTCCGCTGAGGCCCAACAGGAACCCGACGATCGCGTTGCGTCGCCAGCGAACCGAGAATAATTCGCGGTAACTCCCCAGCTGAGACTTATCCGCCCCCGCCTGGAGTGCAACCCACGATTCCGGCTCCTTGAGCCTGGCCCGAATCACGATCACCAGCAGTGCGGGAAGGGCTCCGATCAGGAACATCAGTCGCCAGGCGGTGAGCGGTTGTCCGGCGAGCTCCATCGACTTGAGGGCCCCATTCCCCTCGGCAATTCCCAAATTGATGTTGATCACCGCTGCCGTCACGTTGCCAATCGTCGAGCAGCTTTGCAGAAACCCGAGGGCATATTGGCGAATCGAGTTGGGCATCACTTCAGCCACCAGCGCGACGCCGACGGCAAACTCTCCGCCCACACCTAACCCGGTCAAAAAGCGGAACAAGGCGAAGTCCCATATCCCGCGCGAAAAAGAACTCAGTCCGGTAAACAGCGAGTAGAGCAGAATCGTCCAGAGCATCACCCGGACCCGGCCGTAGCGGTCGCCCAGCACGCCAAAGATCAAACCGCCGACAGCCCAGCCAATCATAAACACGCTGGTGCAGATCCCGCCGTAGAAATTCACGTCATCCTTGCTCGCCGCAATCACTTGCGGCTGGCCATCGACGAGACGGGTTTCGGCAAGCAATTCCCGCATGGCGGGGGTGCGGGCCAAGGCAAACAGCTGCTGGTCCATCGTGTCAAACAACCAGCCCAACGCCGCGACCACCAGCACGAACCACTGGTACTTGTTCAGCCGCAAAAACCAGTTGCGTCCGCTGGCTTCCGACTTGGCTATCTCTGACTTGGATCTATCCGACTGGGCGGAATCCGGCGACCTGGGAGTGGCTGGGGACATGTTTCAACAAACTCCAATCCGTTTGAACTGCGACCGCACCGGCGTTTGGTTGCCGATTATGGCACGAATGGGAGCTGGCCGACAGCACAGACCGACCAATTCCGCCCCACGAGCGGCTCGCTGTCAGACCTCATCCTCCGATTTGACATCGGCGATCGAGGAGAGAAACTGCCGGCAGGATTCAAACCGGGCCTCAGGTTTGATTTCGAGGCAGCGATGCACGGCGCGAGCCAGCTTGGCGTTCAAGTTGGGCCGATACTTGAGAATGTCTTCGGCCTTTTTCTGATCGTGCGCGAGGGCAGCCAGGGCCGTTGTATCCGTCGCGCCCCAGGGATGCTCGTTGGTGAGCATTCGATAAACCGTAACGCCGAAGGCAAAAATGTCGACTCGCTGGTCGGTGGCTCGGCGCCGAATGATTTCAGGCGCCATGTACTGCGGAGTTCCGGTCCGGTTGCCGGGCTGCCGAAAGGGTGGTTCATTGGGAACCGTCAGGCCGAAGTCAATCAGCTTCAGCCACGAGTAATCCTTGTAGCAGATAAAGTTCCGCGGACAGATGTCGCGGTGAATGAAGCCGGCATCGTGGACCGCCTGAATTCCTTCGGCCATCTGGCGAATGTGAGTCAAACGCCAGGGAACCCAGTCGAAAGCGAGGTCCCGGACGAGGGTGTTGACCCCGGGGCCATCGATGTACTCCATCAGAATGTACTCTTGGCCTTGAGTCGTTTTGCCGTACTCGTAGGTCTTGGCGACTCGGGGATGGTCGATCTTCATCCCGATTTCACCTTCCTCAGGCCGCTTCAGCCCCTTAAAGCGGTCGCGGAACTGGGCCAACTTTTCGGCGTCCAAAAGCTTGATGCCGAAAACCTTGCCGGTGGCAATTTCATGAGCCACATGAAACTTGGACATCGTTCCGGTAAAGGCGTGTCGCTCCAGGCGGAAACGTTTCGAGATGTCGAGACGCTCCGAGCCCTTGGATTTGAAGAGACCCGCAAACCGGTCGAGAATTCCCATCGAGCAGCCAGACTTTTGAAGTTACTTCCTGTGCGGACGGCAATACAGCCGACCAATCAAGTATAGGCAGAAGCCGGGAAATCCCAAAGTTTGTCCCGCCCGACGCTGAGGAAATCGACTCGGCCCTTAATGGCGGGTAGCGAATTCAACCGTTCTGCGACTTCGAACCTCGGGTAACCTCAGCAGACCGAGCCCGATTTGCCTACTTCCCGCAGTAGTCGATTGTCCGGGCAATTTCGCTTTTCAGTTTTTCGCGTGACACGATTCTGTCGACAAAACCGTGCTTTAAGAGGAACTCGCTGGTTTGAAAACCTTCGGGCAATTCAATCCGAATCGTGGCCTTGATCGTCCGGGGGCCGGCAAAGCCAATCAGCGCTTTGGGTTCCGCAAAAATCACATCCCCCAGAGAAGCGAAGCTCGCCGCGACCCCGCCCATCGTTGGATTGGTCAAGACCGAGATGTAAAGCCCGCCCGCCTTGTCATAACGGGCCAAAGCAGCCGAAACCTTGGCCATCTGCATCAGGGAGAGAATCCCCTCGTGCATCCGGGCGCCACCCCCAGAACCACTGATGATGATCAGCGGAAGCCGCTCTTCCGTCGCCCGCTCGACCAGCCGGGCCAAGCGCTCACCCACGACCGAGCCCATACTCCCCATGATGAACGCGGAGTCGGTGACGCCAAAGGCAACTCGCCGGGCACGAATCATCCCACAGCCCGTGATCGCCGCATCCCGCAGACCGGTTTTGGCCTGCTCAGCCACGAGGCGCTCGGCATAGGGTCGACTGTCGGAGAACTGCAGCGGGTCTACCGGCATCAAATTGGCATCCCACTCTTCGAACGTTCCCTCGTCGAGTACCTGTTCGATCCGCTGCTGGGCAGAGACGTACATGTGATACTGACATTCCGGGCAGACATTCATCCGCTTTTCCGCTTCCTTGCGGAACACCGCCGCCTTGCAGCCGGGGCACTGGATCCAGGTGCCTTCGGGGACACCGCGTTTCTTGGTGCGAGCCGTGCCGGAGGTCGTCTGGTTTTCAAGGGTATCGGACATGAGGGGAAACCACCTTGCCAAATTGCTGTCTAATGATCGTTTTCGAGAGCGCCCCGGGAGCGGGCACCAAACGAACCGAAGCTCTGCCTATTATGCCCCAGAGAGGCTGGTTTGACGATGGGAATGGGCACGTGGGAATGGCTGCATGGGAATGGATGCAGGTCGATTCGCCACCCCGATCGACATGCTCCGGGGCGAGCCGACCTGAGGGCTCCCTTTCTGGAGAGTTGGAATCAGGCCATTTCCGACAACTTGCCAGGCTCGCTCGGTCCCGTTCCAAGTCTGTTCCTCTTTCTGTCCCGTCCCTCGATTCCCAGCCGAAAATTACAATCATTTCACTCAGGCGACCATCGAAGGCGGGGCGATTTCTCGCCTGCCTGCAGGCCTCGGTCGTCGGTTAGAGGCCTCGCGGGGAATGCGAGCGCCATTTCCAGTTGGTCAGGGACGAACCGGGGAACCAATACCCCGGTGCCAACTTCGAATCAAGTCTTTAGCCAGCAAACTCGGAGAACGCCAATGGGAACCGCAAAATATCAAACTGAAAGCCGGCGCGTCTTGCACTGGGATTCGCTCGAGCAAATCGGCAACGAATTGGACCGGATCGAAGTCGCTGACCGGAAGGGGGAATTGGCTGCCGTCGGACACTGGACTCCTGGGCAAATCCTGACCCATCTGGCAGCCTGGATCGAGTATGGTTACACAGGCTATCCGATCGATCGCCCCAACCTGATTCTGCGCTGGCTGCTCCGCTGGATGCTCCCTGGGTTTTTGTCAAAGGGAATGCGCCCCGGAGTGAGGATCCCCGGAATCAAAGCTGGAACCGTCGGTCAAGAAGAGGTCTCCACCGCCACCGGCTTACAGCGTTACCGGGCCGCATTGAAGCGGCTGGAAAGCGGCGAGCCGTGCACCTACGACAGCCCAGCGTTTGGCCCCATGTCGATGGCTGACCGGGTTCGCCTGAACATCAGGCATGCCGAATTGCATTTGAGTTTTTTGCGGTAT
>JAJTFE010000233.1 GCA_021298375.1 Blastopirellula sp.
GGAGTTGCAGGACCGAGCGGGGACCAGGCCGATTTCCAACCAACGCGACCATCAAAGGTGGCGGGCATTCCGCCTTCCGCATCCCCCTACTCAACCGGTGGTCTAAACTTGATCTTGCTGACCAGCTTTTTCACCGTGCCATCGGGCAGGACGCGGCCGGAGACTGCCTCGATGGCGTCAACCGTGTAGCGATAGCGCAATTTAGGGTCGATTTCAAATTCGACTTCGACTTCCGAAGCTGTGGACGGGTCGCCTTCGCGGGCCACGGCCGTTTCCACGAAGTTGGTCAACTGCTGGAACATGTCGGCTTGAGTAAAAGTCAGTGCCTGCAGACCATCGTCGATTTCGATGGTTGCAATATTGCGTTCCACTCCGGCGGTGAGCCCCACGTGAATCACTGTCGGCAAAACCTCATCCATGCTGGCGGGATTGGAACTGGCCAGTGGCATCTTGACTTCGAAATCCCCTTCGAGAGCGGAGACTTTGAAGGTGAGGATGAAGAAAATCAACAACTGGAACACAATGTCGATCATTGCGGTCATGTTGATCTTCAACTCGTCAGCTTTTTTCCGGCGTTCAAATTTCATTTTCAGGTCGCTGATTGACTCAACGCTCCTCCTTGACGCGGAGCAAGAACTTTTCCAGTTCGTTTTCCTGACACTGCTGAATCAGTCGCTGTACCTTGCCGGACTGCGAATCTTCGTGGGCGCGAATAATCACTGAGACCCGCGGAGGCGAGACGCCTTGGCGCTCGGCGGCGCGGACCTCGCGGCGGAGCAGGGGATTGATCAGCTCGATCTTCTCGATTCGCTGCCCATCGAACCAGACGCTTCCATCCTCATCCAGATTGAGAATGAACTGATAATCCGCGAGGCCATCGGGAGGTTTAGCGAGGCTGCTCTTGGGGAGCATGATCTGCTCGATTCGCTCGGCATCGGCGAAGTTGATCGTAAACATGAAAAATGCGATCAGATTGAACGTCATGTCAATCATCGGCGTCAGATCGGCCTCGAGGATATCCGTATTACACTTTTTGAACTTCATCGGGCTTCAAATCCGGGGACTTAGGTCAGGCTCAGTCGCCAGCCAATCGCGAGGCAGCGGGTCAACGCGTCAAGCGTCCTTTTTCTGTCCAACCTTTTCAAAGCGGCCCATCAAATTGCCGCTGGCGATCCCGACTTCCAATTCCAACCGCTCCAAACGATTGCGGAGGATGTTGTAAACCGCAATCGCGGGGATGGCGATTGCCAACCCGACCAAGGTCGTCAACAAAGCTTTGGAGATGCCGTCAGCCAACTTTTGCGGGTCGGGCGAACCTCCGCCCGTCGCAATCGCAAAGAAGGCCCGAATCATGCCATCAACCGTCCCGAACAACCCCACCATGGGACTGATGGTACCAATCAATCCGATGTGACTGAGCCGATGCTGGAGTTTCATACTCTCGTCTTGGCCTACTTCCTGCATGGCCTCGAGCGCATGATCGTAGCCATTGGCCAGACGAGCCAGGCCGCTCGACAAAACATTTCCCAGGAATGAACCATCCGCCTTGGAGAGCTCGTAGGCCTCCTGGTATTTCTTTTCGTCGAGCAGGGATTCAAATCCGTCAACCAGATGTTGCGGGCAAACCTGATCGCGCCGGGCGGAAAGCATGTTCATGATGCAGAGTGCCACGAACACGAACGACAGCGCCAAAAAGACAATCACGTATTCCCAGCCCAAAGCTTTGACCAGCCAGACGAGCAGCATCTCGCCTTCCTTTTCCTTGGCCGGCTCGCCGGGGGGCGGATTGACGTCCGTGGCGGCCGGTGCCCCAGCACCCGCATCCGCCGGAGCTGGATCCTGAGCCGCCGGAGCAGCCCCTGCATCCGCTGCTTCCTGCCAGCCGAATGCCGTCGGAGCCCCAGCCGGGAAAACAGCAACCGGCGCAGCGACCGCGGCAGGCTGGGCCCAGCCACCAAAAGACCAGCCCCCCAAAGTCCAAGCCATCGCGACGGCAACTGCCAGCCAGCGCCGCTTCCCCCCTGCTGCCTTCGTCTCCCGAACCAAGCGGTGCGAGTTCATTCCCTGCTCTCCCTTTTCATTGCTGTTGCGAATCGCCAGCCGCTCAGCCAGCGGTCCGTTAAATGTCATTATTCCAGCTCGTCGCGTCCGGGTCCCATGGGATTATCCCGAACTTTCTTGGTCGATTGATTGTAGTCCACTGACCGCAGCCGCCCAGTCGGTGACGTTTACTGATCCAATTTGTTGGCCCAGACACTGTTGCGATAGAGCGACTTGAGGCTGGTTCGAGCCTCCAGGGCGCGATCGTTTTTGTCCAGTTTGGGCCACAACTGGGACAAGTAGTACAGAGCCTCGGCGTGAGCTGTTGCCTGGTTGGAAAACAACAGGTCGGTATGCAAAAACGCCAGCACGGCCTCCTGGTTTTGCCCCGCAGCCTGGTGGCACAATCCCAGAATGTTATAAGCGTTGGCAAACAGTTCCGTTTGTTTGGGGTCTTCGTTTTTGATCAATTTCATCACGGAGGCTTGAGCCTCCTCCCGCTTGCCCTGCAGCAACTGGGCCTTGGCCTTGAGGCAACCGGCGAGCGTTTTCATCCGGACCGCCGATTCATCGTTCAGCGACGAGGCGGCGACTGCGTCGAAACTCTTTTCCGCGCCGGCACCATCTCCAGCCAGCAGCAGGGCTTGAGCCCGATTGAAACTCCCTCGCAGTTGATACTGGGGCAGTGGGCTGGCCGCAAGCTTGGCATACTCGGCATCGGCCAAATCGCTCCGCCCGACAGCCACCAGCAACTCACCCAGAAGTTCGGTCAATTCAAAGAAGTGCCACGAATCGGGATGCTTCTTCAAAAAAGAGTTCACCGCGCTCCCGGCGTTCTTCGCAGTCACGCTCCCCCCGGACAAAGCCGATCGGGCATTTCCCAAAGCCCGCAGATAATCGAGCTCCTGAGCCAGCATGCCGCTGGCAGCCCCTTCCTTGATCTTGTCCAACTCGGCGATTCCCTCATCGTACTTCTGGCGATCAAAAGACCGCTTGGCCTTGTCGTACTCGGGTGGCTCTTTCCCAAACGTGATGCTGCGAATGTTCTGGACGGGAACTTCCGTATCGCCCTTGTCCGTCGTGACAATCAGGCTGGTCGGCGTTGAACTTGAAATCTCGCCTCGCACCGGTGACCCGGCCAGCAGGAACACACTGTCCTGGGCAAGCGCAACGCCGGTGAAAAACGTCTCGCCCGCCAATCCGGCCGCTGCCCAAGCCAGAAACAGGGCCCAACGCGCAGGCTGCGCGCGAAAAATCCAAATGCGGTTCAAACTCATCATTCCTGTCCTGCGAGCGTTTTCAGTTTCTTTTCCAGTTCGTCAAACTTGGGCTTCCAGGCGATGCCACCGAGTTGGGGGTCGCGCGCCTTGGCGCTCTCCAGTTCCTTCAAGGCGGTCTCGAAAGAGGTTTTATTCTTCAGCAACTCACCGTATTCGAGCCGGCATTCGGTCAATCGCAACAAGGCCCGGTAAAATTCCTGCCGAAACTTGTCGTCGTTGCGAGTGGCCAAGACCAGCTGCCGCCAGCCCCAGATGACGTTTTGCGCCCGCTTGGTCTTGGGGTCAGGCCGACGCTCGGTTCCCATCACGGCCAATTCGTAGGTTTTCGGTGAGCGAGTCGCGCGGGCCCAGTCCTGCAGGGTGTTGGCTGCATCAATCTGAATCGGCAGGGTTCCGGGGCGGGCTTCGAGGATTTTCGCGTACTGCTTGACAGCCTCCTCAAAGCGGCCGGCCCCGGCCAAGGCGACCGCTTGCAGCCGCCCCAGTTCCAGCGTTCGAGCTTCGGCTTTCGGATCATTTCCAAAACCCAAAGTCGCTGCGGTCTCCAGCGCACCGCTGGCGGTCGAATAAAGCTCCTTTGCCAAACTCTGCCCCTCGGGCAGGTCGGCCGGTAACGCCTTGGCTGTATCGATCAGAGTCGCCCCTACCCACATCGTGGTTTTGGCATCTTTCGATGCCTGCTGCAGGGGCCCGAGAAAGAGCAGCAGATTTTTGGCCAGCGTCAATCTCTGCCCCTGATCAGTCAACGAGTCGAATTGCCCGCGCAGCTCGGCCGCGATCAATCCGTAAATCGCCGTCATCTCCTCGCCCGCATTCAACTCGGGCCGCGACTCGAGATTTTTCCGCAACGCCGTGAGAACGTTCTGGGCCTTGGCGATCCAGCCCGCCGAGTCATCACCCGTCTTCAGCGAGGCCAGGTAGACATTGATCGCCGTGCGATAGGTCTCACTAATAAATGTCTGTGCCCGCTTGGACCCGAATACGGCAGGATGCTGCTGCTTGATCAAGTCGAGTGGAGCGATCCGCGCATTCTCAAGTTGCTCGACCGCAGCCGCTACGTCGCCTGACTCCAACATCGCATTGACGAGCAGCAAGCTGCTGACCGCAGCTTCAAACGAGACTTGCTCGACGGCAGTCGCATTCACCCCTTCGGAGAGCGCCTCGCGGGCTGCCCGCAAACGCTCCGCCAACTCCTCCTTTTGGGCAGCCAATTCCTCGGGAGACAGCGCAGCCTTTTCAGACCGGTACTGTTCCCACTTCTTTTGACCGATCAGCAGACTCAGCGCAGGTCGCGTCGCCGCGTCGACTCCAATTGCGCGAAAATACCGCTCAGCCACGTCGAAGTTCTTGTCCGCCAACGCGAGTCTCGTCAAGACCGTGGCCGCATTGTTGGCCTCGGCCGACCCCGGCCAGCGCCCGATCAAACGGTCTCCGAGACTCGCCAATCGCACGCGGACAAAGTCCTGCTGCGCCTGATCCCCGGAGCTGAACATTCGCGCATAAGCATTGATCGCCA
>JAJTFE010000234.1 GCA_021298375.1 Blastopirellula sp.
AAAGTCAATTCGAGGGTCAATTTGCTCGGCAACGCGTTTGTCCTGCTTGTATTCGCGTCCATCAAAGTACTTGGCTTTCAGCCCAAGTTCGCCGGCCGGTTCCGACCCGCCCAGCAGAGCCTCCCCCAAATCGGCAACTGCCAACTGGTACTGATTCGCTGTCAAGTGTTGGAGTACGCGGCGGGCCGGTTGCTGATCGTCGCCGCTGACCAGGATCCGCTGCAACAAAAACTCGGCCACGGCCCGGGCATCCTCGCCAACGCATTTACCGGGGTCGTCCTCGGGCATTGTCTGCTCAATCAGTGAGGCCAACTCCTCGACTGTGTTTGGCCCGGAGAGCCGGTGCTCGTACTTTCCTTCAATTCCCTCGCCTTGGCCCCCATGACAGGCGATGCACTGCTCTTCCCAGATTGCGGCGCCCCGTGACGATGGGCTGGTTAACTCCTGTCCCCAAAGGCAGCCGACTTCGCAGGCCAAGCGATCGAGCAAAGCCAAGCTCAAGAGAAACATCGCCCAAGTCGAAATGCGTGCCGGGCTCAGGGAAGATTCGTTTTTCGGCTTCATTTACAACCGCTTTCCTCAATCGGCAGTCAGGACCACCCGTTCTGCACCATCGTTGGCGTCGCCACTCCCGCCTCGCTACATTATGAGCGATCCACTCTCAACGATCCACAACGCAAAACGGATCGGCTCCCGCCGCTGCACGATTCCCTTCGGCACCATGTTGATGGAAAATCACGGTTATAAAAAATCACGGTGACAGAAAATCATGGCTGAATTTGAGATTGCCTTTGACGAGACGATGCTGCACGAAGGAGGTTACGTCGATGACCCGGACGATCGCGGTGGCGAGACCTATCGCGGTGTCGCGAGAAAATTCCATCCGGCGTGGCCCGGATGGAAAATAGTTGATGAACTGAAACGGGAGAAACCCGACAGCTTCGCAGACCTGCTCGACCAGAAGCAGGAATTGCAGACCCTGGTTGCCTCGTTCTATCGTGAGCAATTCTGGAGGCCGATCCGAGGTGAACAACTCAGCGATCAAGCCTTGGCCAACGAGTTATTCGACACGGCGGTCAACCAAGGAGTCGGCACAGCCATTCGGTTTTGGCAAGAGGCCCTCAATTTGCTGAACCGCAACGCCAAGGACTATCCCGAGATCGAAGTCGACGGAGTCGCTGGCGAACGGACACTGGCGACGACAAACCAATTCCTGCAACGAAATCGGGGACAATCCGATCGCCTGTTGAAAGTCCTTAACCTGCAGCAAGGCGCTCGTTACCTGGAAATCGCCCGGAAAAATCCAGTCCAGCGAAAATTCCTGCACGGCTGGCTGAACCGAATCCGGCTGAATTAAACCCTCCCTATTGGCTGTATCACGCCGCAGGACTTGAACTTCCAGCCTAAACCACCCAAAACACCCAGCTTACACCAGCCATTGACGCGAGCTATGCTTGGCTTGAGTGGTTTTGCTCAAGGCAGCGAAACCAAACCTGCTGTTTTCCCGTTTCGGAGACGAATTGATGTCCAAGCTTGCTCTTTGTGTTGTCTTTGCCGCTGCATTTTTCTGTACCCCGGCTTTTTGTCTGGCTGACTGCGGCTGCGGCGCTCCCTCCAACGCTTGCTGTCAAAGCGCTAATCAAAGCGACTGCTGCCGCAAGCCGACGCGGCTGAAATTGGCCCGCGTGGAAAAAGAAGTCACTCGCTGCGAACGCGTCTGCGTGGTTGACGAATGCGGCCGCGCCAAGATGGAGCGGGTTCCGGTTACCAAGTGCGTTACCCGAGTCCAACTGGTCCGCGTTCCGCGCGAACCACGCCGTGCTCGCTGCTGCGAATCGAGCTGCAACAGTTGCCCGACCAACGATTGTGGTTGCGGCTGTAAATAGTTCCGCAGCGAGGGAAACCCTTCGCGGCTTGGAGGGCTCTGCCCGTTAGCGTGCATTGCCCGCAGTAAAACAAAAGCTCTATCGCTGCCCGGTGCAGCGGCTGCAGCGGCTCCCTGAGATCCTCAAAGGCTTCCGGTGATACGGAAGCCTTTTTTCGTTTCGAGACTGGACCGCTCGGGGTGGGCTGATTAACTCAAGATCCCCTTGATCAGCTTCCCGTGAACATCGGTCAATCGCATGTCGCGACCGGAGTAGCGGAACGTGAGGCGTTCATGGTCCATGCCGAGCAGATGCAGCATCGTCGCGTGCAGGTCGTGGATTTCTGTGCGATTTTCCACCACCTTATAGCCATACTCGTCCGTCGCCCCGTAAATGGTACCGCCCTTAATCCCGCCGCCGCACATCCAGAGGCTGAACCCAAACGGATTGTGATCGCGACCATCGGAGCCTTGGGCAAACGGAGTCCGACCAAACTCACCCGACCAGACAATCAGTGTTTCCTCCAGCATTCCACGTTGCTGCAGGTCCGTGAGTAAACCACCAATCGGCTGGTCGACCGCTCGCGCATTGTCTTCATGGCCCTGTTTTAAATTGCCATGCTGATCCCAGCGGTCGTGACCGATCGAGGGACATGTGAGTTCGATGAACCGCACGCCGCGTTCCAACAAGCGGCGGGTCAACAGGCAATTCCGGGCAAAGATTGCCGTATGCGGGTTTTTCGAGTCCAGTCCGTACATGGTCTTGGTCGCCTCCGACTCCCCGTCGAGTCGGGCCAACTCCGGAACCGAAGACTGCATGCGAAATGCGAGTTCGTAATTCGAAATGGCGGCATCCACTTCGTCATTGGCACCGCGAGACTGAACCGTTCCCTTGTCGATTGCCGCCAGTAGATCGAGTTTCTTTCGCTGAATCGCCGGGTCGCGCTCCAGCGGCCGAATGTTCGCCAGAGGATAGTCGCCCGCATTAAACACCGATCCCTGGTAGGTGGCCGGAAGGAAGCCGCTGTTAAAGCAGTCCAAACCGCCCGGCGGAATCAATCCGCCATTGAGCACGATAAACCCCGGCAAGTCCTCGCATTCACTCCCCAGCCCATATCCCATCCAAGCGCCCATACTCGGCCGCCCCTGCAACCCACTTCCAGTATGCAGGAAATAATTGGCGTTAGTGTGCTCCGGGAAATTGCTCGCCATCGAGCGGACAACCGCCAGCTTGTCAACATGCTTGGCGATATTGGGAAACAACTCGCTGACCGGGATCCCGGACTCGCCGTACTGCTGGAACTTCCAGGGACTCCCCAGCGTGTTGCCGATATTATTGAACTGAGTCGGCTCAATCTTCATCTTGAAGGGCTGGCCATTCTCCTTGCTCAACAATGGCTTGGGGTCCCACGTGTCAACCTGCGAGGGGCCACCGTCCATGTAGAGATAGACCACGCGTTTGACCTTGGGCGCGAAATGCGTTGGCTTGGGCGCCAGCGGATTGGTTTGGTCCATTCCCGCGGCTTGAACCGACTCGCCCTTGGCCCAGCCAGCCAGCAACGCGCTTGCCGCCACGGCACCGAAACCACATCCTGCGCGACGCAGCCACTCCCGCCGAGACGCAAACGGCGCGGCGACGCGGCCGCACGGATAAGCTGTTCGTTGCATCAACATTCGCCTCCCAAAAAGTTCAAACGGAACGACCGCCGACGGCCATCAATACAGGAACACAAATTCCTTAAGATTGAACAGAACGTGGGCCAAGTCACGCCACGCTTCCAGTTCATCGCCCGATTTGCCGGCGATTTGGCGGACATCCTGTGCCACAAACCTCAAGCAGCGGGCCAGCTCTTCTTCGGTCGGGCCTCGTCCGATCGCTCGGAAAAAGATCCGGCCGATCCGCGACTCAGCGTCCTCTTCAATCTCCAGCAACCGCCGAGCCCAACGTTCCGCCTGCTCGAGAACAAACGGGTCATTCATCAAAATCAGGGCCTGCGCCGGCACGTTGGAGACATTTCTCCGGCCGATTGCACTGAATGGAGCCGGGGTATCGAAAGCCAGCATCATTGGATTCAGGAAATTGCGACGCACCTCAAGATAGACGCTGCGGCGGCGATTTCCATCGACAGGTCCGCTGCTCCCCGGGCGACCACGCCCTTGCATAAAGGGGGTCAGGTGGACCGGAATCGACGGGCCATACATCGTCAAATCAAGGTCTCCGGAAACCGCCAGCATCGCGTCTCGCAACGCCTCGCCTTCCAATCGACGCAGATTGTGGACATGGAAGAGCTGATTGGCAGGGTCCGCCGCTTGTGATTTCGCATCAGCGGTCGAAGCCAACTGGTAAGTGTGGCTGAGCACCATCCGCTTAATCATCCGCTTCAAGGACCAGCTATCCGCGGTAAATTCACGAGCCAGGTAATCGAGCAACTCGGGATGCGTCGGCAACGTTCCCAGCACGCCAAAATTGTCGACCGATTCCACAATTCCCCGACCAAACAGATGATGCCACAGGCGATTGACGATGACCCGGCTGGTCAAGGGATTTTCGGCCGAGGCAATCTCCTCCGCCAACTTCAGCCGGCCGCTGCCACCTGCCGCCGCATATTCAGCAGCAGAGGCAAAACCCAAGGCTTCCAAATTGCGCCGGGGAACCACGGCCCCGAGTGACTTGTGATTGCCCCGAATGAACACGTGCTCATCTTCCGGTGTCCCCTCGGTCATCGCCAAACAATACAGCGGTGCCGGGATGTCTCGCACCTGTTCCCGCCACGCAGTCAAAGCCGCTTCAAGCCCTTGAGCACGCTCCTTGTCTCCACGAGACTCATAGCCTGGCTGTTTTAATGTTGCCCCAAGCAGCAACGGCGATGGCTCACTCGGCCAACCAAGCTGTTCCGCGCAGTGTCTCCCAAATTGTGCGGCGACCGTGGCCACATCGGTGAGCGGTATGGCCAATGTAATTGCGCAGCGAGCCGGCAATCGTCACCCAACCGAATTCGGACATCTCCGGCAGGCCGATCGTCATTCCTTCAAACAGCAGGCCGTTGTAAATGTCCATGTCGTAACCATCGACAATCACTCGCGCCTGGCCTCCCTTGCCGCGATAGCGAAAGTGAATCTGTCCATGCTCAACCCTGAATGTCGGGGAGCGAAGTACGCCCTGAAAGCCATCCCCCCAGCGCCGGCTGCTGACAATTCCTCCCGGAAGCAGCGAGCCGTCTGGCGCCAGACTGTTCCGCTCGCGCCATGCTTCCGTCAAGCCAACACCTGTGACAAACCAGCCGGAGAAACCAGCCGCGAAATCCGCCAAAGTTACGGACTTCTGCCGCTTCTCCCGCCAAGTTGCGGTAACCGATTTCAGCTCGGCACGAACTGTCTGCAAGGCCTCGGCCTCGGAGCGCTCGCCCAATTCACTCAGCCGCCGGAGGAAGAACGCCGGGTGAGCCCAATCCCGCGCCTGATTGACCAGTTCGATCCCGTTCAGGAACTCCAGCGGCTGGCCCATCACATTGCTCTTTTGATTTAACTTCTGGAACCAGGCTTCCTGAGTTGCCTGTTCGTCAGCTTTCACCAAACGAAGGCAATCGAGGCCGAAACGCAGTGGCGCCGCTTGCCCCGGTGCAGCCTCAGCCAGCCGGACTTTCAATTGATGCTCTCCCGCGCCCAGACTTCTCAACCCCCGGACCAAAGGCTGCGGCCGATGGCCACTCGCTTCAAGACAATCGACTTCCTCGCCCAAGGGCTGGTCGTCAAGAGTCAACTGGGCTCGAGCATATTCGGGGCCCTCAGTCAAAAACCCGACAATCTGGTAATCGCCAGCCACAGACAGATCGAACTTCAGTTCCAATTCTCCGCCGGGCGTTCCCCCGGTCCAAAGCAATTGATGATCGCCGCTCCAGCTGAGCCCATCCCGCGCGGGGAGATGCTCCGGTTTCACTTCACCCACGGACGGCGAGGTCACACGCATTGCCTCCCCTTGCACCAATGTCTCAGCAGGCTGGGGCGGCCGTGGATGCTCGCGGAGAAACCGGATTACTTCCAGCCATGGCTCCGGGCGCGAAAGGCCCTGAACATAGGCAGACTGCTGCCATTCTCTCAGCGCGGCTGCAACCGTTCGCTCCTGTTCTCGTGAAAGGGCAAGCTTCTCAGCAATTTTGCCTCCCGGATCGAGCATTCCCTTTTGATGGCGACTGCTTTGCAGAAAGCCACTCAGTGCGTAGTAATCCTCGGTCGTGATCGCATCGAACTTATGCTCGTGACAGCGGGCACAACTGACCGTCAATCCCAGGAACGTTTTGCTGAGCACATCGATTTGGTTATCGATATGCCCGGCCTCGTCACCTTTCACATCTACGGGAGAATGTGTTTCCTCCCCGAAATACCAGAATCCGGTGCCAATCAGGGCTTCGTTGTATCGTTCCGTTGGGTGCAGGCGTGGCTCGGGTAAGAGATCCCCCGCGATTTGCTCCTTGATGAACTGGTCGTAGGGAACATCGGCGTTAAAGGCGCGAATCAGATAATCCCGGTATCGAAAAGCCTCGGGGATCGGGTAATCAAACTCATGTCCATAAGTTTCCGCATAACGCGTGAGGTCCATCCAATGCCGCGCCCACCGCTCACCGAATTGGGGCGACGCCAGCAGGCGGTCAACCACCCGCTCCAAGGCCTCTGGCGAGCTGTCGGCAAGAAAGGCCTGAATTTCCTCAGCTGAAGGCGGCAGGCCAATCAGGTCAAAATGGACCCGCCGCAGAAGCAGCGACCGCTCAGCATCTTCAGCCGGCCGCACACCAGCAGCCTCGATTTTCGCCAACACAAACGCATCAATCGGATCGCGGACCCAAGCTGAATCGGTGACTTGCGGCGGACGGACCTGGGCGATTCCCTGCCAGCACCAGTGCTCCGACTTCCGCTGCGCGACGTCTATTTTGTCTTCCGATTTCCGCTTGGCGTTGGCGGAGTCCGCCGGCCACGGGGCGCCGCGCTTGACCCACTCGGCGATTAACTCAATTTCAGCTGCCGGCAACTTGGAATCGGGAGGCATTTCATACCCC
>JAJTFE010000235.1:0-8620 GCA_021298375.1 Blastopirellula sp.
GATGATCGAATTGCGAATCACCGCCCCGGGGCCGATGATTGTCCGCAAACCAATCACGCTGTTTTCAATCGTGGCCCCCTCGCCAATCTGGCAACCACCGGCGATCAGACTGTGCTTGACCGAGGCACTCCCACAGCGGGTCGGCGGGAGAAATCTGGCGCGGGTATAAACCGGCGCGATGGCCTGGTCGATTTCAAACGGCGGATGAGCTGACGCGAGGCTGAGGTTCGCTTCGTAAAACGATCGAATCGTACCGATGTCCTCCCAGTAGCCATCGAACAGGAAGGTCTGCACTTTGTGACTGCGAATTGCGGCTGGAAAAATCTCCTTGCCGAAATCGTGGTACTCAGTCTTGGTCAACAAGCGGTGCAACACATCCCGGTTGAACACGTAAATGCCCATGCTGGCCAAAATCGGCCGCTGCGGATCGCCGCAGCCCAAGGCCTGGAGCGTCTCGGCATCGACCCGCACCAGATCGAGCTCCTGCTTGGTTTGAGGCTTCTCCAAAAAGCCGGTCACCTTGCCCCCCCGGTCCAGTCGCATCACGCCAAAGGCCTGGGCGGCCGTTTCATCCACCGGCATGCAGGCAATCGTGGCGTCGGCACCGGTCGCCTGATGCTGGGCAATCAACTTCGCGTAGTCCATCCGGTACAGCTGGTCGCCGGACAAGATCAGCACGTACTCGATTCCCCGCTGCTCGATGTAGCCGAGGTTCTTCCGCACCGCATCGGCAGTCCCCTGGTACCAATCGGTCCCTTGGCTCATCGTCTCCTGAGCGGCGAGGATTTCGACAAAACCACCGCTGAAGTGGTCAAACACGTAGGTCCTGCGGATGTGCCGATGCAGGCTGACCGACATGAACTGGGTCAAAACGTAAATCTGGTTGATTCCGTTATTGATGCAATTTGAAATTGGAATGTCGATCAGTCGATACATCCCGCCCAGCGGAACGGCTGGCTTCGACCGAATTGAGGTCAGCGGAAACAGGCGGGTCCCGCGACCGCCCCCCAAAACCATCGCGACGACATTCCGCATGGCAAACTCACAGCTGGAAACGACAAACACCAGCCGACTTTATAACCCTTTTGCCCTGCTGATGGTATCAGCGGTGAATCCCGCCGGGCGCCCCTGCCACCAGCTTTCGCTCGCCCGCCGCGCCGAACTCGGCCCCTAGTCACGACAGCTCCGCTCTCTTTCAATTCGCCGAGGGCCCGAGTGACGATTGACAAGCGGCTGACAAAGTGGAAACTTGCGGTAAAAATTCCGCCCCTGTTTTTTCGGGAATCAGTCATGGCTTCCAATCCTGGCACGACCACTCCTTCGGGCTCCAATCCTTTCAAGGCTCGCGACACGTTTGAAAGCGGGCAAGGACCAGTCGGCGTCTATCGGCTCAGCACCTTGGAAAGCCGCGGCCTGACCAAAATCAGCCGCTTGCCCTACTCGATTCGCGTTCTGCTCGAAGCAGTCCTTCGCAACTGCGATGGTCATGCAGTGACGATGCAGGACGTGGAAAACCTCGCCCGCTGGGAAGCAAAAAACCCCGCCAAGGTGGAAATCCCCTTCAAGCCCGCTCGAGTCGTCCTGCAGGACTTCACTGGCGTCCCCTGCGTCGTCGACTTGGCCGCCATGCGGGCCGCGGTCGCCCGCCTCGGCGGAAATCCCCGGAAGATCAATCCCTTGATCCCGGTCGACCTGGTGATCGACCACAGCGTCCAGGTTGACTATTTCGGCTCGCTCACGGCGCTCACCGATAACGTGAATCTCGAGTTTCAGAGGAATCAGGAACGGTACGAGTTTCTCCGCTGGGGCCAACAGGCTTTCGACAACTTCCGGGTCGTGCCTCCCAACGTCGGGATCGTGCATCAGGTCAATCTCGAGTATCTGGCCAAGGTTGTCTTTCGTCGCGAAGACGCCCATGGCCCTATCGCCGTGCCCGATACCCTCGTGGGCACCGACAGCCACACCACCATGATCAACGGCTTGGGAGTTTTGGGCTGGGGCGTCGGCGGGATCGAAGCCGAGGCCGCGATGCTCGGCCAACCGATCTACATGCTGCTCCCCCAAGTCATCGGCTTTGAAATCACGGGACGGCTTCCCGCCGGGACCACGGCGACCGACCTTGTTCTGACCGTCACCGAAATGCTCCGCAAGAAGGGCGTGGTCGACAAGTTCGTCGAATTTTACGGCCCCGGCGTATCGCACATGAGCCTCGCCGACCGGGCCACGATCGCCAATATGGCCCCCGAATACGGAGCCACCATGGGCTTCTTCCCCGTGGACGAGGAAACCCTCCGCTTCCTCCGCCGCACCGGGCGAACCGAAGCAGAAGTGCAACTCGTCGAAAGCTACTGTCGCGAGAATCAACTTTTCCGCACCGATGACGCCCCCGTTCCGGAGTTTACCGATACGCTCTCGCTCGACCTCGGCACGGTGGTCCCATCATTGGCCGGTCCCAAGCGTCCGCAAGATCGCGTTCGCCTCTCGGAAATGAAACTGTCGTTCCGCAAGGCGCTCACCGCGCCCCTCAACGAACGCGGTTTCGCCCTCAAGGAAGACGAACTCGGACGGCAGGGAATTGTCGAAAATGGCAAGCCCACTCCGATCGGCCACGGCGCCGTGGTGATCGCGGCAATCACCAGCTGCACCAACACGAGCAACCCGTCGGTGATGATCGCCGCTGGTTTGGTCGCGAAGAAGGCTGTGGAAAAAGGGCTGGAAGTCAAGCCTTACGTCAAAACCAGCCTCGCCCCCGGCTCCCGCGTGGTCACCGACTACCTCGATCGAGCCGGATTGACCAAACCGCTACAGGCCCTCGGCTTCCATACCGTCGGCTATGGCTGC
The DNA here is from genome assembly GCA_021298375.1 of Blastopirellula sp. Lineage (GTDB taxonomy): Bacteria > Planctomycetota > Planctomycetia > Pirellulales > Pirellulaceae > BJ22. Next base: position 2,842 of record JAJTFE010000235.1, read on the forward strand.
ACGACCTGCATCGGCAACAGCGGTCCGCTTCCGGACAACGTCGCCAAGGCCGTCACCAGCGGTGACCTCGTCGCTGCGGCGGTCCTCAGCGGCAACCGGAACTTCGAAGGTCGCGTCAACCCGCACGCCAAGGCAAATTATCTCGCCAGCCCTCCGCTGGTGGTTGCCTACGCCCTGGCGGGGACAACCGATATCGACCTGCTGAACGAGCCCATTGGCACCGGCAAAAGCGGCCAGCCCGTTTTCCTCAAAGACATCTGGCCCACGCAATCCGAAGTCGAGCAAGTCGTAAGCGAAACCATTTCGGCCGACCTGTTCAGCTCCCAGTACCAAAACGCCTTCAGCGGCAATCCCCAGTGGAACGCGATTGAAACCGCTACGGGCGATCTTTACGACTGGGATGAGACCAGCACCTACATCCAGCAGCCTCCGTTTCTCGCTGACTTCAGTCGCGAAGCCGCCAGCGTCGGCGAGATTCGCGCGGCCCGCTGTCTCGCGGTCCTCGGCGATTCCGTAACCACGGACCATATCAGCCCCGCCGGATCGATCGCCAAAAGCAGCCCGGCTGGGCGCTTTCTGCAGGAACACGGCGTGGCCCCCGCCGACTTTAACAGCTACGGCGCCCGCCGCGGCAACGACCGCGTCATGGTCCGCGGCACGTTCGCCAATATCCGCATCCGCAACGCCATGGTCCCAGGTGTCGAAGGTGGCTATACCCGCCACTTGCCCAGCAACGAACAACTGGCAATCTATGACGCCGCCATGAAGTACGCCGCCGAAAAAGTGCCGCTGGTGATTCTCGCGGGCGCTGAGTACGGAACCGGCAGCAGCCGCGACTGGGCCGCCAAAGGCACGATGCTCCTCGGTGTCCGCGCGGTCATCGCCGCAAGTTACGAGCGAATCCACCGCAGCAACCTCGTCGGGATGGGAATTCTACCGCTCCAATTCGCCAGCGGCCAAACGTGGCAGTCTCTCGGCCTCGACGGCAGCGAGACGTTCGATATCCCCGCAACCCCGATCGACGATCGAAGTGACCGCCACCAAACCCGATGGCAAACGAGTCCAGTTTTCGGCCAGTGTGCGGATCGACACTCCTGTGGAACTCGACTATTACTTCAACGGCGGAATTCTCCAGACAGTTCTTCGCCATTTGCTGTAATCGCTGGAGTGCGACCGTTGCACTGCGATTTTCTCCCCTGCCGGCTTGGCCTCAGCCGGGCCCGGGGTGCTCGATCTATTACGCGGGTTGAAGGATCACCTGTGCCGAATCGCACGCTGGGACTCTTTCGGAGGGCTCGTGTATCAGCCCTCTCAATCAAACTATTCGGTCAACAAGCCTGAGCTAAATCGGCTTTAGCGCCGACTCGTGGCTGTTTGCATCTTGGGGCAAATAACAGATTTTCCCCACCTCTCTGCTTGCAGAGCCCTGAGTGGAATTCATAATTCCCTAGCAATTGGCCGAAACTATTATCAGAGAAATCCTAACTTTCTCGCCAACCGGCCCTGTTTCGTTCGGAACGGCTCGCGGTGGTCCGAGCCATCAACTTCGCCCCGCCAATCGAGTCCCCTGGTCGCGACTCGCGCCGGCCGGAAAGCTTGCTAAAAACCGAGCGAGCCCGGCTTCGGTCGCGAACAAACCCCGCCGGCGTCCCATCATTTTTTTTGCTGCTTCTCACTTTGTCCAACTTCACTCACTCACCCGTCGACGAAGAGCAGGAACTCAAGTCAGCCCTGAAAAAGGACTGCGTTGAGCACTGTCGCCATTGCCACCGCCTCGAAAACCACTATCTGGCATGGCGCGCCTACTGGTTTTTTGGCATCCTCCGCGGCTTCACGGCGGGCCTGATTCACCTCGGCCCCTACCGCTGCCGCTGCTGTGGCGGCTATCTCTGGATTCGCTGGTGCTTGCTCGACCCACGCTATCATTATCGGCGTTGGAAAGGTCTCGAGATTGAACGCAAGCCCCAGTGACCCCCGCAAAACTGGACCTGACCCCGTTTCTCAAGGTTGGGCTTGTTGCCTGGCGCTCGGAGGCGTAAATTTCGGCTTCACCCGGATTTAAGGACGAATCCGGTTCGACCCAATGCTGGTACCGCCCCAACTGCTTGGCAGGTACCAGTACCCTCGGCCGGTTGAATTCCATCGGCCGGGACCATTGGCCGAAGTGAGGCGCCCATGGAATTGCGGCATCCCGATTCAACTCGCTCCGCTCGATCCGAGCTGCTCCCGTTTCCCGACGTTCGCGGTGCGCGCGTGTCCGGTCCGAACTGTGACTTGGACATTGTGATCCCGCTCTACAACGAACAGGCAATCGCACCCCAACTTCACCAGCGGGTTGTCGCCGCTTGCCGCGCACTTTCGCTCAGTTGGCGAATCATCTACGTCGATGACGGCAGCTCCGACGATACGGTACCGCTCCTGAAAAAACTGGCCCGTGAAAATCCGCTGGATCGAATCGAAATCCTCAGCCTCAAGCGGAACTTCGGTCAACCCGCAGCAATTCTCGCCGGGATGCGTCACGCTGACGCCGCGGCCTTGGTCTTGATGGATGGTGACCTCCAGGATCCCCCGGAGTTAATCCCGCAACTGGTCGCCGAATGGCAGGCGGGTCACGAAGTGGTCATCCCCCAGCGTCCCCAGCGAAAGGAGTCGAGTCGCCTCCGCGGGTTCGCGTTCCATTCCTTTCATCGCCTCTTTCGCCAGTTGAGCGACTTGCCGATTCCCGAAAACTGTGGCACGTTTTGCCTGCTCTCCCGCGCGGTTGCCACAGCGATCGTCGACCTGCCGGAATGCCATCGCTTCTTCCCCGGATTGCGAGCGTGGGTCGGTGGCACCCCGAAACTGCTCTCGTACCAGCGCCCCGCTCGAGCTGCCGGCGAACCGAAACAAACGCTCTCTCGCCTGCTCCGCTACGCCGGCGATGGAATTCTCGGCTTCTCCCGCAAGCCCGCCTTGCTCCTGCTGCAACTGGGCTTGGGACTGCTCGCGATCAGCTCGGGATTGGGCTGCGCGGCCCTGGGATTCTGGCTCAGCGGTTGGGCCAGCTTCGCGGCCGTCACCGGAATCGCTTGCGGTTTCCTGATGGTTGCCGGACTGCAACTGGCCAGCTGCGGATTTCTCGGCGACTTGTTGCTTCGAATTCAGGAGCAGGCGAAACAGCGTCCTCCTTATCTCCTCGCGGAACACTTTCGGAATGACTTGCCCGCTGCCGCCGCGCACCCCAGCCCCCAGAAAACTGCCGCCTGACTCCCTCTCGCCAGAAGCTTTCATCGATGGCCGACCTTACACCACAATCCGCACAGGACGCCTGGCAGGTGCTCCATTCCCGCTCAGCCGTTAGCTTCGCCCTGCTGCTCAGCCTCTTTGCTGGTTTTGCAGCCGTGGCTGCGAACCACTTGCTCTATGAGTCACAAGCTCCCTTTTTTGATTCGGTCAGTTATTACGACAAGCTGCATCAGGTCATGACCGTGACCCGGGAGGCGGGGCTGGTCGAAGGCTGGCGCACGGCGCTCCATCCGGATACGACCGTTTGCCTGCCGTTCCTGATCGCCGTCCCGCTCGCTTTGGTAATCGCTCCTTGCCGGGAGATCGGGCTGGGAATTCAAACCCTGGAACTGTTCCTCTTCCTCTGGTCGCTGGACATTGCCCTGCGTCGCCTGGTCTCGGCCAGTCTGCCGGTGCGGCGCACCTGCCTGCTCTCGTTTTTTTCACTCGCCTGTTTGTACTATCAAAACGGAGGCCTCTCCGACTTCCGGATGGACCTCAGCCTGATGCTCCTCTACGGCTGCAGTGCCTTGTGGCTGATGATCGCCTTGCACGACCGCAAGTGGGCGAGTTTTTTCTGGCTCGGTTTGGCAATCGGCGCAGCCAGTTTGTTTCGGGCCACGGCTCCGGTCTACTTCGCGTTTGCCTTCGTCCCGGTGGCCGGCTACCAAATGGTGATGGGTTCGACGGCTGCCGGAAACAAGCGGCGGCTGCTTGTCCAGCTGATCTTTGCGGGAGCAATCGCAGCCCTCGCTGCGGGCTGGTACTTTCTGGTCAATTTTGACTTTCTCTATTACTACTACTTCGTCTGGAATACGGATGCCAATGCAAGGCTCCCTTTGAGCCGGGCTTTGGGACATTTCAGCATGGCCAAACGGGCTATCGGCGACGTGGGACTCCTCTATTTCGGCACGCTGGCCACGCTCGGCTTTCTCGCCTGGCGTCGCAGCCTGACCAACCGCTCCGAATCAAACTCACCGCTTTACCGAATCGACTGGCAGTGGCTTTGGCTTGCCACTGCACCGACCCTTCTCCTGGTATCCCTGCGGGCGGGACTCAATCCATTCGTCAACCTCCCCACCGCGATCGGCTTTTTTCTCTTCCTGACATTCTGGGCCGCCAAATGGCTGGACCAGCTCCCGCGTCCGCACGCCCGCGTGATTTGGACCTGCCTGCTGATTACGCTCGCGGTCTGCGGAGTCCGCGGCTGGAAAAAACACCAGATCTCCGCCAATGGCTCGATGGCCTCGCACCTCCAGGTGGTCGATGCGATCGTCGATGACGCCCAAGCCCGATCCAGTTCCCAAGCCCGCTACGGCATGCTCCAAACGACCGAACTGAATGTGATCACACTCTGGTCGACGCTGTTGTTTGATGACCGTCGCGCCGAACCCTCGAAGTATGAAGTCAACGTGGATGGGGTCGTGTTCCAGCCGGACTTTATTTTCAGCCAACTGAGCAGTTCCGATTGGCAGGCGATTCCCGGATCTTCAAACGATGAAAAGCTGAGACACCTTGTGCACGAGGCAACGCAGCGACTCGATTATGTCGTGGTCGCCGAAGCAGAATCTGTCACCGAGATCCAGCATGCAAAAAACGCGCCCGTCATTAACCTGCATCTTCCCGAGATTCGCGAGGCGCTCCTTCAATCCAAGCAGTGGACTCAGGTCTCGGCACCGATAGAAACTCAACCCGGACGACGCTACGCCGTCTACCGGAACCTGCGAACCGGCTCATCCAAACTTGCCGCCACATCGGGTTCGAACGTTCAATCTCCAGTCGGCACCATTCGTTGAAACCTGGTACCGCGGTGGTCCCAAACCGCCCCCGCTGCCTCGCCGCAAGGAAAGCCACAACGAAATCCAAAGTCGCCCGCGACCTGCCGCTTGTTTCGCCCCCCCCTCTCCGCCGGTTGCTCGGTCCCCAGACCTTCCCTTTTCCAGGCCTTACCTCCTCCCGACCTTGCTGTTGCCGGGCGTAACGTTACTGGGAAGTTCCCTCACCGAGGCCTTACCTCGCTTGGGCTTTACCTTGGGCCGACATCCCCTGTCCGGCGGTTGACGAGCGATTACCCATTGCCGAGAGAAAAAATGCCCCCGCCCAAAAAAAAAACGCACGGTGTGTGACCGTGCGGTTGGGTTGGTTTCAAATCAAGGGACTCTGCACCCCCTGCGGGATCAAAGCCCAGCTTTTGGTTAATTGGTTGATTGATTGAGAGCGGGTGATGGGACTCGAACCCACGACATACAGCTTGGGAAGCTATCACTCTACCAACTGAGTTACACCCGCAGTTCGCGTCATTTAGCGCTTTTTGGGGACACCCGCTTTTGGGCGGGTTACCCACCAGGTTACCGATTTAAATACAGGTTACCGATTTAAACAATCGGAATACCGGGTCCATACAAAATCACCGCCCAAAATCACCGCAGCGCCAACGTCCGTGGGGCTGGGTCACTTTGCTTGAAGAAACGGCCCTGATTGGGCAAAGTCTACCAAAACAGCTGGACCTCGCAAG
>JAJTFE010000235.1:8651-11024 GCA_021298375.1 Blastopirellula sp.
AAGCCTTACCCGTCTTTCCCACTGCGGGCACACCAAAACGGCCAGTGGTGCAAGAAAATCAAAGGCCGCTTCCGACTCCACGGAACCTGGGATGACCCCAAGGCCGCTCTCGAAAACTACAACCGGCTGGAGGTCTACCATGAAACCGGGACACCCATCGGGTTACCCGAAGCCGAATCAGGCCTGACCATCAAACAGGCAATCGACAGGTTCCGCTCCCGGCTAGGGAACGGGGCAATACGGTCGAGGCCAGCCGCCGCCATTTGGTCCAGTGTACCAACACCGCAAAGATTATCGTCTCGGCGGATGTACTGCGGCGTGCCACGCACGGCAAACAGGTATTGCAGAGTCAGGATGAAATCTCTGGCGGTGAAGGAGCGGGCGACCTCAATCGTCCAGCATTCCCGGGGGTACTCGTCGATTACGGCGAGCAACCGAAATTGTCGTCGGTCTTCGGTTCGATCCTTCACGAAGTCGTAGCAGGTTCCCCTTGGGGTCGTAGCCGTGCGGGCTGGTCGCGCCGCCTGTGGTCAGGGCGATCAGCTCATGCGCCACGGCGTGCGTCCGGGTCTGGCTCAAGCCGGCTCACGGGACGCGAATTGCGCTTCCGTGGTGGGCCGGCGCGGGGCGGGCCCAACTTGTTTTCCAGTTCTAATTTGCTGCGTTCCGACGATCATGCTCGACGTTTTCCGGCGATTCATCGCCCCGCTTGTCCCACCCTACCAGTACCGCATCACCCTGTACCGGTCCTCGAACGCGATTTCCGAGCTATCTGGCTTCGTGGCCCTCGTAGGGTGGGACAAGGTCGCGGGGGAACTCCAGTGCTCTGACATCCAATCAACGACGTAGCAGCGGATGTAGTCCCCGCGACTGCCGGCCCACCAATGTGGCTATCTGGCTTCGTGGCCCTCGTAGAGGCGAAAGCAAGACCAGCGAGAGACTCCATATTTTTTGAGCCCTTTGTGACATGACTTGAAACGCATGGCAAGTGTGGTCAGGAATCATCGGAAGATTGAGAACAGCTTGACCTGGTGCCTCGATATGAGCTTTCGAGAAGACGAAAACCACCTTCGCGAACGCATTGCCGCAGACAATTTGGCCTGCTTGGGGAAGTTCCTAATCAGCATCCTGTGCGCAGCGACCATCGGCAGCCGGGCCGTCCGACAGAGAACGGGGACCGGTGTCGTCTCGCGAAAGGCCCCCCTGTCCCCGCTTTTTAGTTCCTTTCGCCTCCCTTTAATTGATCAAATTTTCGGAGCCTGTTCTCGAGTTCGGTTAGGATCTTTTTTCCCTTTTCCGCCGGTTCTAGATTCCGACTTGGACTTGCAACATTCTGCATCAGCCGCGACTGAAGCAGGTACAGAAATTGCTGCCAATCCTGCTCGTTCGCAAAAAAATCCCTCGGAAAAATGTATCCGAAGTGTTCACCTTGAAAGACCGCGACCTGTTCTTCATCCGCGCTATATGCGGTGAGTTCACTCCATTTCACTTGCTTAGGAATTGAATCAAAAATGAATCCCTCTTCGGTTATGGTCCCCTCGGTCAGGCTTTTTTGATGGCTTGATTCATTCAAGATCGCTTTTTTCTGCTTGCGATTGTGATACCAGGATTGAGTCAGCATCACCGAAGCAAGCAACCAGCAAATCGCGCCAACCAAAGGTAAGAAGATACTCGCAATTCCGATTGCCAGACTGACGATTGCAACGGTGAGCAAACTTAACGGCTTTACACCACTCCTGCGAACCGCTTGTTCGTTGAAACGCAATGTGTGAGCTGGCTTTAAATACCCTCGAAAATGCAATTGCATACTTGCCCTCAATCAAGCTGTGCCCGCTGAGTGAAATACACTTGAAACCGGCCTGCGGCTTGCCGGGTTTCATGCAGCTCTTACTCGATAACACAAAACGACACAAAGCACTCCGTCAATCTCCCTACCCCGGCTCAACCGGGAACCAGATGGAGCTCAGCATGACTCGGTTAACCCACTCCCTTGGAACTTGCTTCCCAGTCGTCTAACTCAGTTGGCCCACTCGACACGAGCCAATTCTGCCCACGACAAGCCGAGTCACGGGTTGCGAATCTCTACGGTTACTTTCGGTCATCGGGATGCACCTTTATTCGCTGGCGAACTTCAGTTCTGTTCTTTTTCCGAGCCAGCTTCGTCCCCCCCAAGCTCAGTTGATCAACTCAATGGAGACCCAAACGTAGCCCGCAATACAGAACAGCGCCAGGACGCTAAATGAGAGGTATTGGATCCAACCTGCAAGGTCGAGTTTTGGATTCAGCACCCATTGCTCGGGCAGACTCATCAATCGCATCAAGATGAAAACATTGTAAACCGGTACCCAAATAAACTCGAACATCCCCCCGCCG
>JAJTFE010000235.1:11053-13667 GCA_021298375.1 Blastopirellula sp.
AAACTCGAACATCCCCCCGCCGATTCCAATGTTAAGGAAACGCTGACGCAGGATGAACAGAACCCCGAGGAACAGGCAGGGCATCAGCCAGAATGCCCAAGTTTCTTTCTGATCAAGTTGACGACTGAAAACGATCGCGGCCTCGACTAATCCCAGCAGGAGCGCAATCAAGATGATGCAGGGGAGCCGCCTCAAGCCTCTCACGTCGTCCGAGGGTAAAAATCGTTGCTCCAGGTCTCGCTGGAACTGTGAAGAACCAACACCCCCGGTCTTTGAGAGTTTCGACATGACAATCTCCAGCACCCTACTGTTGAGGAAAAGGAGAGACTGGGGTCGTTTCCCGAAACGTCCCCGTCTCCTTTTTGGGTCATCTCGACAAATATCACCACTGATTTTCCGGCGCCGGTTCTGCGCCCAGAGGCGGGCAACAGCGGTCCATTCTGGTCCGGGTGAATATCTTCCGGAAACTCGGCATCCGTGTCGACACAGGGCAATCGCATTTGCTGCGAACACCAAAAACCATGGAAAAGCCCACAAATTTTGCGAATATCGGGACAGCAAAGCGTTCCCGTATCGCAAGATACATTACCTTTTTGTCGTTTCTGCGCTCGAAGTACCTAGAAAAGCCCACGATTTGCGGGATTCCAAACGCGATTGCCCTGGTGTCAACAAACAACGACCAGGACCGAGACTTGCAGATGGCTGGTTGCGCGCGAGGCGAGCAGATTGTCCAGGCGGTAGCTGTTGGTCGTCACTGCGACGTTGGCGTAGGTGCTCGTGGCGTGCCGTCCGGCCGCGTCATTGGTCCTTGTTTCGACCACCGCGCCGAGATAGCTGGTCTGCTGCAGCTGCCGCCGCGGAGTGTAGCTTCGCTGGACCACTGCGCCGCCCGGATAGCTCAGCGTCGCCTCCAGCGGGAAAACGGGGAGAGGTACCGATTGGCCCAGCTGCTGGGCCGGCAAGAAGGGTGCTTGGCACAATCGGAACCAGTCCCCTTTTTCCTCTCCTTGTTGGCGTCCCGGGAGCAAAACGGGGTCAGGTCCAGTTTCACCATTTAGGGCAGAGTGGGCTCGGGACGTCCCCGTCCCAGCCCGCGTTGCCCTGGGCTGTGCTCGATTGACCCTTCGGGACTGCCAAGAACCAGAACAACCCTGCCGAACAGCGGTACCGCTGCCTTCCACGATGACCGCAGTTACCTGCAGTCCTCACAGACTAAAGGTGACTCGGGTCAAATCGCGGTTTGCCCCCGTCACCTTTCCTGTCCGGTTTCGGCGGACTGGCGAGTGCAGCCAAATGCACGCTACCTCGAGAGGTAAATGACTACCGATTTGCCGGCGATGATCCTTCGCCCCGAGCCAGTTAACAGCGGGCCGTTCTGGTCGGGAAAAATATCCTCGGGCGATTCCGCATCCGTGTCCGCAAACAGCGACCAGGAGCGGGATTTGCAAATGGTCGGGATGACAAACTCCCGTTCTGTCTGGTCCCCATTAAAGAGCAGCAGCACGTCCCGCGCCGTTGCGCTGGCCCGCCGTTCGCTCATTCGACTGGAAAGCAGACAGACCAGACTCGATTCCTCCGCCGACCAATTCACTGCAATACCGCTGGGGCTGAACCAGCCGACATCCGGCAAGCCGCTTTGGTGGTCCGTCTCTCCAGTCAAAAAATCCATTCTGCGAAAGACGGGCTGGTTTCTACGGAAGTGAATCATCGTTCGCACGAACCGCAGCAACCCCTCGTTCTGCTGCGCACAAGTCCAGTCAATCCAGGAAATTTCGTTGTCCTGGCAGTAGGCGTTGTTGTTCCCCTGCTGGCTGCGTCGGAATTCGTCGCCCGCCAGAAGCATCGGCACCCCCTGGCTGACCAACAGGGTCGTCAGCATGTTCTTGATTTGCTTGATCCGCAGCAAGTCGACCGGCTCGTTCCGCGTCGGTCCTTCAATCCCGTGGTTGTAACTGAAATTGTTGTTGTCCCCGTCGCGGTTGTCCTCGCCATTGGCCAGATTGTGTTTGTGGTTGTAACTGACCAAATCATTCAGCGTAAAACCATCGTGCGAGGTGATGAAATTGATGCTCGAGCAGGGGGCTCTTCCACCCGCCTGATACAGGTCAGCGCTTCCGGCGAGCCGCGTGGCCAGCTTGCCCCGCATCCCTGGGTCGCCGCGCCAGTAGCGGCGGACGTCATCCCGGTAGTGCCCATTCCACTCTGCCCAGCGGTCATCGCCAAATGAACCGACCTGATAGGCCCCGGCAGCGTCCCACGCCTCCGCAATGATTTTGGTATCGGCACGCAGCGGGTCTTCACCAATCGCCTCGACCAGGGGCGGATTCGGTACCAGGTTGCCGCTGCGGTCGCGGCTGAGGATCGAAGCCAAATCGAAGCGGAACCCATCGACGTGATAGTTGTGGACCCAGTGCCGCAGACAATGAAAGATCATCTCGCGGACAATCGGATGATTTCCGTTGACCGTGTTTCCGCAACCGGAGTAGTTCCGGTAGTACCGCCGGTCATTTTCCAGCATGTAATAAACCGGGTTCTCCAGCCCCTTGAACGAGAGCACCGGCCCGCGTTCATTCCCCTCACAAGTGTGATTGAAGACGACGTCGAGAATCACCTC
>JAJTFE010000236.1 GCA_021298375.1 Blastopirellula sp.
TGGGAGAAACGAACCGGCGATCACATCGACCCAGCCATCCCGGTCGACGTCGTAGGCAAAGTCGCCATTGCTCTCTACGTAACCATTCCAGTCGTCAATCTTCCGCAGTGGCCGCGCCGCGAACTCGGGAGCAGCAAACCAGTTCCGCCCGGCGATCACATCCAGTTTTCCATCGCGATTCACATCCGCGAGGTCGATTCCTTCGTTGGCATCGACGCAAAGCAACGTGAATTCCCAGCGCAGGGGATGCGCGGCGGGAGTTTGGCCACAAACGGGGAAAGCGGTCCAGCCAATCGACAGGAAAAGTCCGCAGGCCAGCCAATGGACAATCGGGCTGGTCGGGAGCCCCGAGGGGAGTGAGCGAGTCGTCATGAGCTGGCCTCATTCGGTTGTGAAGATTCGACGGGAGCAGAAACCATTCGAGTAAACAACGCCTTTAAATAGGCGGTTTCCGGAATCGCGGGATGGATCGGATGGTCTGCCGATTGCTGGCCGATTTCAACCAGGGAGATCTGCCGTTGATGATGTCGGGCGGCATGCGTCACCACCTCCACCAATTCCTGGTGGGCGAGGTGATGAGAGCAGGAGCAACTGACCAGCAACCCGTCCGGCGCGAGCAGGCTGGTGGCGAGCCGATTCAGTTGGTAATAGGCTTGGAGCCCCGCCTCGTGGTCGCGTTTGCGTTTGATCAGGGCGGGGGGATCGAGCACAACCACCTCGAATTTTCGCCCCGCCTCCTGAAGTTGCTTTAAGGCGGCAAAGGCATCGGCGGTCAATGTCTCGAGGGAGACTTGATTGAGTGCCGCATTCCGACGAACCAGTTCGATCGCGACCGGCGAGGAATCGAGGCAAGTCACCGCACTGGCCCCCGACTTCGCAGCCGTAATGCCCCACGCGCCGGCGTAACAGAAGGCATCGAGCACGCGCGCTCCGGCGACGTAGCGGCGGAGCCGTTGGCGATTGTCGCGCTGGTCAAAAAACCAGCCTGTCTTCTGTCCGGTGAGCAGTTGGGTCTCGAAGGATAACTCACCCTCGTGGAGTGCGACCCACTCCGGAATGACCCCGCGAGCCGTCGGTGGCTGCAGCGACAATCCTTCCAGTTCCCGAAAATGGTCATCAGCTCGCAGCACGATCCCCTCGCATCCGGAGAGTTCTCCGAGCAGGTCAAGCAACTCGCTCTCCAGGCGTTGCATCCCGGCGGTTGTGATCTGAATTGTCAGATAATCGCCAAAACGATCGACGACCAGGCCGGGCAACCCGTCCGCTTCCCCATGCACCCAGCGATAGCAACGCCCGGGATAGAGTTGCTCTCGAAATCGCAACGCTGACTCCAGTCGGGGGCGAAGCCAGTTGCGATCGAGTCGCGCCAGCGGAGTCCGGGCGACGACGCGGGCGGCGATCAGAGATTTGGAATTGAAATAGCCGGAAGCCAGGAATTTGCCGCGGTAGTCCTGCAGGTGGACCAGCCCGCCCGACTCCGGCCAGGTTTGGCCGTTTTGGGGGAGTTGAAGTTCGTTGGAGAAAACCCATTCATGGCCGCGAAGGACCCGCCGTTCGGCCCCTTTTCGCAGTTTCAAAGACGGGGGTGAAGTCACTTGCATGAAATTGCCGAGTTAGGAAAAGTTGCCGCCACGTTTGGCAAAGGAATTGCCAGCACTCCAGCCCAGCCGGCGGGGAGCGGAGCAATTCAGGCCGGCCCTTTGCGGAACTCGGCGCCCCGGCGGAAACGGCCGCAAAGGTCCGGTCGGGAGCGATAATCCCCCCGAAAAAGGGCTTTTGAGTGGCTGGCCGTTGCGGACCCGACGAGCTTTGATATACTTTGAGGCTCGCAAAAATCAGGAATTTTCGAACAGGATAGCATAGTCATGGCTCGCGTGTGTCAGGTTTGCGGCAAGCGGTCTCAAGTCGGTAACAAGATTGAGACTCGCGGTAAAGCCAAGTACCTCGGTGGTGTCGGTACCAAGATCACTGGCAAGACCAAGCGCAATTTCCGCCCCAACCTCCGCTCGGTGAAGATCACCAACGCCGGCGGCGGCAATGAGTACGCCAAGGTCTGCACCCGCTGCTTGCGAGGTGGAGCCGTGCGCAAGGCGGTCAAGCAAAAGCCTTTCCGCTTGCCTACCACCGTCTAGAAGTTGCATCTGTCTCGAAGCCGCCTAGCTCAGCGAACAGTCGCACCCAAGTACTTGTCAGCGACACTTCTCAGCTGAGGCACTTCCCAACTGAGCCAAGCAGGTTAAAGCAAGCTCGACTCGAATTGTTCGAGGCCAAAAACCGCTCTCCAGAATAAATCGAATCCAGAACAAATCGAAAGCCAGCAGCCCCGGGGTACCTTCCACCGGGGTTTTTTTGTACCCCAGTAATTCACCGGCCCTTTGACAGCTGACTTTTATTGCAGCTGACTTTTATCGCAGCATGGGGTTCTGCTTTCGCCGGCAATCAGACGCACATCAGCGCTTTGCCCGTTTTACGCCCGCCTCGCGAGCAGCGACGGCCAGTTGCCTCGCCTTTTTCTCACCGAACTGGTGCACTGAGAAGCTGCGGGTCTTCCGCCGCCCGAGTCCATCGGTCCATTGGGCGATCCAGTAGCTGTAGCGGTACTCGTAATCCCCTCGCCGGTCGATTTGCTGTTGCCGCCTGACACCCACCGTTCCGGATTGATTGCGTTTGGAAGGAAGTTGAGCTCGATCGGCGACGCTCAAGGGCTTGAGTTTGATTTCCGTCTGGTCGCGGAATGCTTGAGCAGCGCGGAGTGCGGCGCGTTTGCCTCCCAGTTTTGAGTCGCAAAAGAACTTCTGAACTCGTTCGCGGCGGCGTTGAATCCGGACTTCCCATCCCGAGATCGCTTTGCCGTTGCGGGCGCGCAAATCGATTCGCGTGAGATTGCGCCGCGGGTTTTTGCGAGCCATGACGTTTCGCCCAAGTCCGAAGGCCTTTAGTGCTGCAGGAAGTGCCGGAGCCCAAGTGCCGGCCTTGCTGCTGATCGAACTGCCGGGGGCTTCCCGGCAAGCCTTCCGATTCTAAGCGATCGCGGGCCAACTCTCCAAGAAAATTCCGGCAGGGAGTCGCTCCGTTTGCCCCGGTGGATGATTGCCGAACAGTGAGTTACTGGGCGGTCGTCCGCAGTCCATTCGGTCCGCCGGTGATCGGGCGACCCGATTCCAGCGGCCAGCAAGCCGTTTGGTAACCCTGTTCCCGAAGCCAGCTCCGCAGCGTCAGAAGCTGCTCATAGCTTTCGGGGTAGACCCAAATGGAGATGGTGGTCTTACCCGGAGGCAGGCGTTGCAGCCGCTGTCGGAACTGAGAGTTTTCCCCGAGGGCGACGGCCAGAGGTTCGCCCGTATTGGCTCCCATTGGTGTGATCAGAAACTTGTTGAAGCGCACGATCATGCCCCGGTTGGGATCGAGTGGCAGGCTGGGGTCGGGAGATTCCGCAACCAATTCGTACTCCATGCGAAAGTTCTCGATCGGTCCAATCAGCTCTACGGTACTCGGGTCCTGTCCCAGTTTTTCCGCCTTGTATTTCCACTCGGCTTTCATTTGCTCCAGCAGTTCGTTGAGGGGCACGTAGGCAAGCCGACCGTTCTCCAAACGGAAATGGACCTCATCCGAGAAGACTGTCTTGGCGATCGGTGTTGGATAATGGACCAGCTCGATTTCCTTGGGTACGGCCGCAGCTGCCGCTTGGGCCCGGCGCTGCCGTTGAAGTTCATCGAGCTGCTGTTGCAGCTTGGTCTCTTCCGCGACCATTTCCAGACGGCGTTGAGCCCGTTCATCGAGTGCCGCCTTTTGTTCGGCAATCTGCCGCCGGGCCAGTTCCAGCCAGATCATTTTCTCTCTGCGTTCTTCCGCGAGACTCGCGGCGAGCCGCTGTTCGGCGGCAAGGTCTTGCTCCAGTCGCTGGGAATCGATCTCGATTGCATTGGCGGTGCGCGTGGCGGCGTTCAGGGCAGAGGCGAGCTCTTCGCGGGCTTGGTTCTGCTCGGGGCGTTCACCGCGGGGGACGACAATCTTCTCCGCGTGGAGGGAGACGATTGCCACGAGGATGATCAATACCCCGACCAGGTTGGCAATCGTGTCCATGAAGGAGTCTTCGCCAACGTTGAGTTGTTCGTCCATCGGACCGCTCATTGTCGTGGCTCCTCGGAGAGTTCGATTCCGCTGTCCTGCATCAGGGCTTTGAGGTCGCGGGCACGGCTTTCACCCTCGGGAAGCGTTTCGACCTTCAATACCGGCTTCCAATAGCCGTTGTCCGGGGTCGGGCCCCAGCTGTCGATCAGCCGCCAGAGCGAGCTGACCAGAGGTTCAATGGCCCCGGCGGTTTCGGCTGGAAACGAGATGACATTGGAACTCAGGGGTGAATTGGAGCCGGTCACGATCACCAACTCTTCGCCGGAGCAGATCACTCGAATCGGCCGCAGATACGGAGTCGCGCGCGTTGAATTTCGTCCCGGCAAGGCCCAGTCGTTACCTCGGCTCGCCGCGAGAGGGGCTGGGGAAGTGCCGCTGGAGAGTCCTGCTTTCCCACCTTCCCCGGCCGCGGTGGATTGAGCCGTTTTGCCGACAGGCCCTCCACCGACCTTGTTTGCCGGGGATGCTGTGGATCCCGGCTGGCCCGTTGCCGCTCCCTTTTGCGCTGCAAGATTGCCGGGCTGATAGGCTTGGGCTGAGTCAGAGGTCGGGCTTTGCGGCGAGCTATTGAACGCCGAGGGAGCATGAAGCTGGTTTGCAGCCGGATTTGCCTTGGAGTTGGCGGTCAACGCCGCCGCTGCGGGACCCATTCCGCTTCCGT
>JAJTFE010000237.1 GCA_021298375.1 Blastopirellula sp.
CAGCACCGCAGCCGCTGTCGCAGCCGGTGTCGCAAGCGTTGGCAGCAGCGCCACCGTTGCAGCCGCAACCGGCTCCAACACCAGCACCGGCACCGTTGTCGCAACCAGTGTCGCAACCGCTGTCACAGCCACCGAGGCGGCCACGGAATCCACCAAAACCGGAGAGCAATCCCCGGCCGCAACCGTTGCCGCAAGCGGAACCGGTGTCGCAGCCGTTATCGCAGGCGTTTCCGCCCCAGCCACCACGATTGCACAACCGAGGCAGGCTCAGGCTGACGTCGAGGTGCAGGTGAAAGCCACGTCCGCAGGAAGAGGCGGCTGGGCTGTCGCAGCAAGTCGAAGGAGCAACGCCCCCGTCGCAGCCGCAACCACGGTTGAACATGTTGTCGAGCAAGCCACCAGCCTGTGCATCGCAACAAAGTGCGAAGCAGAGAGCCAGCGAAGAAAGAACCATTTTCGTTTTCATCGAGACAAGTCTCCTCTGTGTCGGGTTCTGCCTGGTTTCCTGTAACCGCCGGATCAACGCAGTCGATAGTTCGGCCGCGTGTTCCACTGCGTTGCGCGGTTGAGTTTCGAGTCGCAACTCTCTCTCTTCCGCGTTGGACCACCCTCCGGGCGGTACAAGTTGCGCAACCAGTTATTACCCTTCGATGATCAAACCGAGTCTGCCCAAACCGTCCACTGGCTCAAGTACAATCAAACTTCGGCTTCGATAATTCCAATCCGTCAATCTTGATGACGGTTGCAAGACTCTTCATCGGATGAAGAAATTGACCTTTGGAACACGCTTTCCCGAATTGCAGTTACGCCACCTGAACCGGTCGTGAAGGTCGTACCGGCAGTGCCGGATAAGCTCGAAATACACCCCAGATTTCCTCAAACTCGAACGGTCTGGTAAACTTTAGCGGCCGGTTTTGACTTTCCGGACGATTCCCAAGCGGACGCTCGCCCGGAAATCCGACCTTCGTTCTTTCCCTGATCCTGCGGCCCCATTCGCCCGATGACCACTTTGCCTGAGCACCGGGCGCAACTTTGCCCCGCGTTCAGGGTGCAGTAAAGTGCGTCCAACGATGCACAACTCCGCGGGGGACAGTTCCCGCTTCCACGGTTCTGACCGATGCCGAGAAGCCGCTGCCTCCTTAACCCGGTGCTTCGGTGAGGCCAGGCCGCACAGATTGCAGCTCTTCAACTCCCGTTAGTCAAGCAACTCATGCTCCAGCCCCCATCCCTCGTCAACTCTGTACAGACCGCGGAAAAAAAACGGCCCGCTTTCCGGTTGCCTGTTTGGCCGTGTTGGCTACTGACCGGATTGCTCCTGCTCACCTGCGGTTGTTTTCAGCAACGCTATGAACCGGCGAACTGGGAACCGGCTAACTGGGAGTCGGCGCCCCGCAAAGCAGCGGCTCAACCCAAAGCGACTCGTCCCAGCCCGGCGAACACCTCTTTACCGGGCTCCAATAAGCCGGTCGCCGAACGCCCGGGAGGAACGACGCTGCCAACCCAGGCAAAGGCCAATGGCACCTTGCCCGGCAGGGGCGTTCCGCCGAAACGCGCTTCCGACAATCGACCTGCCAACGGCACGCTCCCTCTCCGCGGTGACTCCCAGCCCACAACGCTTCCCGGAAGAAAACAAGCTCGACCAAACGGCTCAACGACACTGCCCGGCCGACTCCCTCGACGCGAATCCGGCTCAACCCTACCCTCCCGTCAGTCGCGGCCGACCGCGCAACCCTCGCGAGGGAACTCAAATCAAACTCTCCCGGGGCGAAAGTAGACACCGGTTGAGCTTGATTGCCGGCAACCTGCACTTCCCCCCTTGGCCTTTCGTTTTCAACTGCTGAGTCTTCGATGTCTGAATCAACCGTACTCCACGCTGGCAATTGCGGCCCCGACACTTGGGCTCTGGAAGGCTTGCTCAAGGATTTGGGAGTCAATGAAATCAGTGCAGCCGAAACGGCGGCAGAAGTCGATCAACTCCTGAAGCAGCGGACTTTTACTCTTGTGCTCCTGAACCGGGTGTTTGACTCGACCGGTGAATTGGCCCTCGATGTGCTCCGGCAACTACCCGCTGAAAAGCGAGCCTGCTGCATGTTGATTTCCAACTATCCTGATGCTCATCAGTCCGCGGTCGCGCTCGGCGCCCGAGCTGGTTTCGGCAAGCAGCAATTGCGCGACCCCAAAACCCGTGCGCTGCTGCAGGAAGCCTTGGCAAAGTAGCCCCGCTTGCCGCCGGTTCTCCGTCAACCGCCGCGGTTAACGAGGGGTGATTCCCCCTGGCAGGGAATCCCGCTGACGCCTCCTTCCCGCCACACCAATTGCTTCCGCCCACCGTTCGCGGGCAAAATGAACCGGCGGAGACTCCTTTTTCCTGCTTTGAACCGAGCCGGACAGCAAGCAGAATAAAGGAACGGGACTCGCTCACCAAAGTGCCTTTCCCGCGACCCCCAGCCGATGTTAAAGTGTGCGGCTTGCTATCCGGCGGAAGCCCAGCCGCAGCGCCGACTGGCGACCTCAATTCAACATTCTCCGTTTTTCGCCCCCTTCGAACCTCATGATTTGTGTCAGCATCGGCCGCGGGCGACATCGGATGATGATCGCCGAACTGGAGCACCTCGCCTCTTTGGGCGTAGGCCTGGTCGAATTGCGGCTGGACTATATTCGCCGTCCGGTCAACCTGGGGCGGCTGCTGGAGGACCGAAAGTGTCCGGTGGTTGCCACCGTTCGCCCCCCCAGCGACGGAGGAAAGTGGATGCGGACCGAAGAGGAACGCCTGACACTGCTGCGCACGGCGATTGCCAACGGCGCCGATTACGTTGATCTGGAACATGACATCGCCGGGAAAATCCCGCGGTACGGCAAAACGAAGCGGATCATCAGTTACCACAACTTCGCTGAAACCCCAGCCAACCTCGAACAAATTCATCAGGGGATGGCCAAGCTCGATCCGGATATCATCAAAATCGCCACGCTGGCCAACAATCCGCTCGATAACATTCGAATGCTCCGACTCTGTCGCGATGCCAAAGTCCCGACGGCTGCCTTTTGCATGGGCGAGATGGGTGTGATCAGCCGGATCCTGTGCGGGAAATTCGGCTCTCCCTGGACTTACGCCTCGCTCAATGAAGATCGCCTGCTCGCGCCCGGCCAACTCACGTTACAGCAATTGGTCGAGGAATTCCGCTACGAACAGATTACCCCCCGCACGGGCATCTACGGCGTCATCGCCGACCCGGTGGCGCACAGCCTCAGCCCCAGGATTCACAATGCGATGATTCGCAAGGCAGGGCTGGATCTGATCTATCTTCCCTTCCGCGTCTCCGCGGCCAACCTCGATGAATTCATGGCCGCCTGTCCCGGCATGGATATCCGCGGGTTGAGCGTAACCATTCCCCACAAGGAAAAAATCCTCAAGCACATCAATGTGCTCGATGACTCTGTAGCCGGAATCCGCGCGGCCAACACCGTGGTTTTTCGCGATGGTGTCGCCTTTGGTTACAACACCGACCTGGAGGCCGCCCTCACCGTGCTGGCCAAAAAGCTGGAACTCGACCTGACGGCGCCCGAACCGTTCGCCGAACGCCGGGTTCTGATTCTCGGAGCAGGTGGAATTGCCCGCACACTGGCTTGGGGACTGCACCGAGCCGGAGCGTTTGTCACGCTGACCGCACGCGACTACCGCAAGTCAGAGGCGCTCGCCAACCATCTGAAAGTCAAATCCATCGACTGGCCAATCCGCCAGAATTATCCGCACGACATTCTGATCAACTGCACTTCCTGCGGAATGTTTCCCAACCTCGATGAAACGCCTTTTGAAGAAGGCTGGTTCGACAAGCACACCCTGGTGTTCGAAACGATTTACAACCCGGAACAAACGCTGCTGATCAAGCATGCCCGAGCTGCCGGCTGCGACACGCTCACCGGCGTTGACATGTTCGTTCATCAAGCAGCGCGGCAATTCGAGCTGTTCACAGGCCAGCCCGCTGATCTCGAACTGATGCGGTATGAAGTGAAACGGGCCACCAGCGCCGCCAAATACTGAGCCCCGACTCAGTCGCCAAAATCGCCTGCTGCAGTTTCCCCTCCGTCGAAAGCGGGCGGCGCGTTCGAAAGGCAACTGGGCGTGGCGGGCTGCCTGCAGCCCACCCCCGGCCAGCCGCTGCGGACTTCAACGTCCGGCGATGCGGGACCAATGGCTCAAGCGCCCCGAGCAGCCCACGTCTTGGGTGTCTCGTAAACCCTCACGTTGACAAGGCGCAGCGGTGACAACTCGGACTCCAACAGCCGGAAACAGACATCGGCGATGTTCTCAACGCTGGGATTCAGTTCCCGAAACTCAGCCACGTCCTCGTTGAGATGCTGATGATCAAAGCGGTCAATCACCAGTCGCTTGACTGTGGACTCAAACCGCTCCAAGCTCCAATTCGGTCTGGCACTTGCCGACTCGCCCGGCACCTCGACACTGACCTCCACCACGTAATTGTGGCCGTGTCCGTTAGGGTTGTTGCACTTTCCGAAAGTGGCTCGATTTTCCGCGGGGGATAACTCGCGACAATGCAGGCGATGCGCCGCGGAGAACTCGAATTGTTGGGTCAATCGCAGCATTCCAGCTTCCACCCAGGTAAACGTCAGTGAAAGCTGCGGACTGAGCAACATCCGCAAAACCAGAAAACGAACCCCCGCCAGCTCACTCCCGGCGTTGGAAAATACCGCAGGCACCTCGGCCGCAATCCGCCGCAGCAACTGGTCGAAACTTAAATCATCGCTGGAATGCCGG
>JAJTFE010000238.1 GCA_021298375.1 Blastopirellula sp.
CGAAACGGCAGCGGGGAGTCCCCCTTTGCGCTCGGTGGCCATCACCGTTGCTGCCCGGGCGAACAGATTGAGACCGCGCACCGCCGATTCCCCGAGCAGGGGAAAGCGGCAAAGGCGGATTCGCAGCGGGAAATAAGGCGGCGGAAACGCGGCCGTGTTGAGCAGTACAATTCGCTCGAAACGATCCTGCATCCGAAGGAGAGTTCCCATCCCGATGGCGCCGCCCCAATCGTGGGCAATCAAAGTGGCACGACGCAAATCGAGATGCTGGACCAGGCGGACGAGGTTGTTGATGTGCTGGTCGAGGGTATACGCGTACTGCTGAGGTTTATCGCTGTAGCCGCAGCCGATGTGGTCGGGAGCCAGGCAGCGAAATTCGGGAGCCAATCGGGCGATCAGTTGGTGCCAATAAAAAGACCACGTCGGGTTGCCGTGCACCATCAGAACCGGTGGTCCAGCCCCGGTGTCGATGTACCGCAACTGTTGCCCGTCCAGCATGAAGCTTTGGGGCTCAAACGGAAACAAGGCCCGCCAATCCTCTTTGGCTCCGCCGGCGTGGGCAAGGGGCTGGGCTGCGGAAGGAGCAGCGACCGGCGCGGCGACAGCGGGGCGGTGGGAACGACTCATGAATCTCGAACGGCGGTGAAGCGGGGTGGCGTCGAATGGCACGCTGCGGGAAGTGGCGAGGGAACTCAACCCCGGCCAAGATTCCTCAAAGCCTAGATCAGGCTGCCGCGGAGGGGGAGAGGGCTGGTTGGCTGACCGCCGGTTTGCGGCACTCGCAGAACAGGGAATCGGGCTTCCGCGTCGTTTCACCCTGGCGGTCGAGTTGGAACGAGTCGAATCCGGGGATTTCGCTGGTGGCAGCTGTTCGCACCTGAAAATCAACGAATCCGATTTGGGAGCAGAGCGACTTGAGAGAATAGCGGTCGTACATCCAGCGATGGACCTCGCCGCGATTGCGGAACAGGGACTCGGCAAAAGCGGCGGCTGCGTTACGGCCGAGCGTCCGGGTGACCAGCCAAAGTGCCAATCGCTCCCGCACCGATTTGACTCGTTGCTTGAGACTGGTCGGGGGAGCCGCCTGCCGCCGTCGATCGTGACAGGAGATTGCTTCCAAGACCTCTTCTCCCAGTCGCGAACGGACAAACTCAGCATCCTCCTGCTCCAGTTTGACCAAATACGGACCCATCTGGCCTCCGGAATGCGATCGAACCAGCTGGTCGAGCAACTCCAGCTTGATCCACTGATAACGCCGTTGGGCGTCCGGGTCGCCCTGCCAGGCTCGAGTGTGGTAGTTGAGATAGAGCTGGGCAATCTGCTCGAGATCGGGGACGACGATTCGGAGGACGCCGCCGGGACGCAGTGCGCGAAAACACTCCTGCAGAAGCTTCGTTCCTTGTTCCGGACGCAGGTGCTCCAGGACATGCGAATGGTAGATCGCGTCGACCGCATTTTCGCGAAACGGAAGCCCGACGCAGAGATTGTGTCGAATCACGCCCGGAACTGCCGGCACGAGGTCCAGGTTCACCCAGTCCGGGTGCACGGTTCGCCCACAGCCGAGATTCACCAGCCGCGGTTGAGCACCCTGAGGATTGAATTCGTAAAGGCCTTTCATGCGCAGCGGTCCAAAGTTCAGGCAGAGGGGAAATGGTTGGCAGTTTTTATTCCGATCCGCCCGGTGTAGTCCATCCTCGCGAGGTGAATGATCTGTCCAGTCGAGTCAAAATAGTCATCCACAGCGCGGCGACAGCCCTGCCAGTGTCCGTAGTCATCAACGATCAGGATTCCGCCAGGGCTCAGCAGCGGAAACAGATACTCCAACTCGCAACGGGTCGATTCGTACCAGTCGGTGTCCAGTCTCAGCAGGGCGATCGCACCCGGGCGAGTCACGGGTAACGTCTCTTCAACTTTACCGGCCACAAACCGGGTGCGGTCTGTCGGATAACCGCTTTCGACCATCGTCTGTTCAACTTCTTCCCTGCGACTGAGGCACCAGACGCCTCGGCGGTCTTGCGGGTTGTGGATTTGCAGCAATCCCGCGGCAGTCTTGCCGTGCAAGTCAATGTCAGCGGTCGTCGGTGGAGACATCCCCTCAAAGGTGTCGTACAGCCACAACTGTCGGTCCATGCAGCCGCGATTGAGGAGGGCTTGTGCGGCGGCGAACATGCTGCCACCTCGCCAGACACCACACTCGACCAAGTCCCCGGGGACCTTCGCCCTGACGATGTAATCGACCGCGCGGACCAGCCCGATGATCCGCTCGGGGGAGGTCATGGTCGTCGGTTCGGTCGCCAGAATCAGACCGAGTTCCTCTGCGGAGGCATCGGGGAACTGTGCTTGCAGCTGGTCGCGCCGCTCGGAGGGCGAAAGCGACTGGGCAGACCTCGCTTCGGGGACTCGTTTCTTTGGCTGAAGCAGTGTGCGGAGCATGGAGCCACCGTCCGTGTTGGCTGAGAGGAACAGGCGGCTGCCGTGCCGCCCCTTGGACGCTTTTTCTAGCAAAACAGCCGTCTAATCGAAAGAGAAGTTATTTGTCTGGCGTTCGCTCGGTTGGAACCCCAGTGTCGCTGGCTGCCAGCAATCAGACGCCTGTTTGAGCGGTTTGTCGCAGGTCGCCTATTTTTTGAAATCCATCGACAGCGGGGAGTGCTGGCCGATAAGATGGAGGGGCAAGGCGGGAATTGGCGGTGTCCGGATGTGGGCCTTTGTCAGTAGAAGCTTGAGGTCTTGAGAGCGGTGCTGAAGAGCGAGCGGAAAAGCGAGATTGCCGAAGTCGCCCGGCCTTTTGGCCCAGCGGGCAACGCAGGGCCCGGGGGGGCCCGGGCGAACGTGGCCGTCCCAACGATTGGGGGCGCGGGGCTGCGGCGGCTGGTCCGCTGGTCGTTCGTCGCTGCCGGAATTGGTTTTGTGGGAATCGGGGCGATTGGCGTATTGCTCCCGGGAGTCCCGACGGTCGGCCCGCTGTTGATTGCTTGCTGGTTCTTCTCGAAAAGCTGCCCGCATCTCGAGCAACGCTTCATTCGTACGCCCTTTTTCGCGCCCTTTCTCCGGTATCTGGACGGAGAGGAGGCGATGTCTGTTCAGGCTCGTCTCGTGGCAATTGCCGGAATGTGGGTTTCGATTGGAATCAGCTCTTGGGGCTTGGTCTTCGCTGGAACCAGCAACTGGGCGATTGGGCTGCTAGTGGCCCTTGGCCTCGTCGGAACGGTATTCATTTGGCGGTTCCGTTCGGAACTTCGGCGACGGTAACCATTCGGCGACGGTAACTATTCGGCTGTGTTAACCATTCAACTACGGCAGTAATGGGGCGACCGGAGTATGCAGTCCCAAGGGTGGTTTTTCCGGTTGTTCCGGGAGACTGCCAGCACCCGGCGAGTCTGAACCGAGTCTTCACGCAAATTAGGCCTTGCTTGATTCGGGGGGGATTGGGTCAAATAAAGACTTGAGTTCGCCCTTCTCTTTCGCCGAGCACCGGCTCAAGGTCCAGCTGGCTCTATCGGCGTTACACGCGATTTCTGGCTGAGCGTTCAGGCTCAACGATTCCTGCAGACCGGGTGAGAATCCGGACGGCTTGGGGAATCGCGTTTCCAGCAGTCTTGTCGCTGTGTTGGCTGAAAGCGGCCTGTCGTCCGGTCTCGGCTGGGCCGATTGCCTGAAGCGCAGAGAAGTGGTTGTTGGCAACCCTTTTCCAAGCGAGCGGCGCGTTCGAGCGGGCTGCCGCGCGATGGAGTGGCAGGCCACACGGTCGCGCCTGGGTCACAGGATACTGGCTGCGGACTCAAATCCTTTTTTCCTATTTTTCAACACCTTGGCTGTTCATGAAACGCGACGACATTCGAAATTTGGTCATTATCGCCCACGTCGACCACGGCAAGACGTCGCTGGTCGACTGCATGCTGCGGCAATGCGGCAAGTTTCGTGAAAGCCAATTGGTTGGAGAGCAGATTCTCGACAGCAATGACTTGGAGCGGGAACGGGGGATCACGATCCTCGCCAAGAATATTGCGATTGAATACAAAGGCGTCAAAATCAACGTCATCGACACCCCGGGCCACGCCGACTTCGGCGGCGAGGTCGAGCGGGTCTTGCGGATGGCGGACGGAGCGCTGTTGTTGGTCGATGCGGCTGAAGGCCCGATGCCACAAACCCGGTTTGTGTTGAGCAAGGCTCTCGAGGTCGGTCTGCGGCCGATCATCGTCGTCAACAAGATTGACCGTCCCGACGCCCGCACCAAGGAAGTCGTCGACGAAGCGGCGGAGCTGATTTTGGAGTTGGGTGGCGAGGAGTATCTGGACGACCTGATTTGCATTTTTGCTTCCGCCAAGCAGGGCTTCGCCACGCTCAACCCCGACCACCCCTCGACGAACATCTTTCCGCTGATGGACTTGATCCTCGAGCGGATCCCGGGTCCGGAAGTGGACGAACAGGCTGGGCCGAGCCTGATGGTGACCTCGCTCGACTGGTCGGACTACGTGGGGCGGATTGCGATTGGCCGAATTCGATCGGGAGCCTTTCAAAAGGGGCAGAGCGTACTTTTGATGCAGACCGATGACCGGCAAACGACTTCCCGGATTATCGGGATTCACGTCTTCGATAATCTTGGCCGCAAAGAGGTCGAGACCGCGACTGCGGGCGATGTGGTGGCTTTGACCGGCCTGGAAAAAGTCGAAATTGGGGATACGGTCTGTCTCCCGTCAGCTCCGATTCGGTTGCCACGAATCAAGGTCGACCTGCCGACCCTCGAAATGATTTTTACGATGTCGATTCTGATCGAGACGATGCGCCGCGAGGGGTATGAACTCTCGGTGGGCAAGCCGCAGGTGCTGTTCCGCGAAATCGACGGTGTGAAATCCGAGCCGTATGAAATGCTGGTTGTCGAAGTGCCCTACGACAAGTTCGGGCCGGTCATGGAAATGGCCGGACAGCGGCGGGGCGAATTGCTGGAAATGAAAGCTCGCGGTGAATTTACCCTCGCGACTTTTTCGATTCCCTCGCGCGGGCTGATCGGCTTGCGAACCAAGTTGTTGAATGCGACTCAGGGAACGGCCATCATCAATCACCGGTTCGCGGAATACCGGCCCGTCGAAGGGGACCCCCCGCGGCGTCAGAACGGTGTCTATATCGCCAATGCCCAGGGTCGCGCGACGGCCTATGCCCTGGATACGCTGCAGGAGCGAGCCGATTTGTTTATCGGTCCGGGCGACGAGGTTTACGAAGGAATGATTGTTGGGGAGAACAGTCGCGAAAACGACCTCCCCGTGAATCCGACGCGAGAAAAGAAACTCACCAACATGCGGGCCTCGGGAAGCGATGACAACATTCTGCTTCGCCCGCCCCGTTTGTTGAGCCTCGAAGCCGCTCTCGAGTACATCGAGGACGATGAATTGGTCGAAGTCACTCCGACCAAGATTCGGCTGCGGAAGTGGCTGCTCAAGGAAGCGGACCGCAGGCGATCCGCCCGCGTGGCCATCGGCAGCACCTAGCATCTGAAGTCGTTGCACTTGCAGTCGTTGCCGGTCGCAGAGAGCCGCTCGGTTTGCCGTACAGGCTCTGGCGGTGCAATTGCGGCGGTGAAGCTGCAGCGGGGCGAGTCGAGAAGCTTGGGCTGAGCATGCTCAAACCAGCGTCGCGAGTCAGGCGTCGTGCACAGAGCTGGGGGACAGGGAGTTGGCGCTCAGCGACGGAGGATTTCGTTGAGCGCTTGGGCCACGCCGCCGCGGTCGACGGCAATCCAGATAATTGCGGCGAGGAGCAGAGCGGCAGCCAAAGCGGCAAAGGCGATCCCAATCACGTTGGGGCGAATGCGGGTGCTCTGGACCGACTCGGCCAGGCGCCGTTCCAATTCCCGCCAGCCTTCAAAGCTCTGCCGGTTTCCGGTCGAGATGATCTGGACGTTGCTCATCCAGTCCACCGCTTCGAGGTGGAAGTGAATCTTGCGACTGGGGATGACCAGGCTGTCGCCCGTCCAGCGGCTTTTTTGATCCATCTCGTGGGCGATTTCCGAAATGATCGGGCGAAGTTGCTCGATCGTCGAGTTATAGACCACCAGGCGAGGCCGCATCAGCAACACGACCATGGAAACGCACAGCCCGTAGAAAACGAGCAGTACGATCCAGACCAGGGGCCCAAATCGAATCGCCGCAGCTTCCGGAAGGAACAGCTCAAACGGCCCGATGATCATCAATCCCAGAATGCCGATCGCCAGCGTTGCCAAGTCGCGCGAGCCAGTAGTCACGAAGGGTCGCTGCCGGAGATTCAGCAGGGCGAGCACCAGAAGATAA
The DNA here is from genome assembly GCA_021298375.1 of Blastopirellula sp. Lineage (GTDB taxonomy): Bacteria > Planctomycetota > Planctomycetia > Pirellulales > Pirellulaceae > BJ22. The sequence goes on from JAJTFE010000238.1 coordinate 6,285, forward strand.
ACCGCCAGCGGGATAACGGCGATGGCGAAGCGGAGCGGATCCATATGACCTCGGAGCAGGGGCGAGTGTCAGCGAGCGGGGCAGCGAGCAGTTTAACATGACGCATCGAAACCGGACGGGCGATAGTTTATTGCCCGCGGGCGTGGCTGGTCAACGCACGGCAGGCCAAACCGTGGGGCCGATGGTTCAGCGGTCGAGGTCTCAGCGCCCCCAGCGGCCCAGTGCGTACCCGCCAGCCACCGCAAGGATGCCGCCGAGAACGCTGAGCGTGACGTAAGCCGCTGCCCAGCCCCAGTGGCCCGATTCCAGGCGGCGGAGCGTATCGAGCGTGAAGGCTGAAAAGGTTGTGAGCGACCCGAGGAACCCGACCGCCGCCAGCAGGCGGAATGGCTCATGGGTCCCTAACCAGCCAGCGCCATACAACCACCCAACCAACAGGCTTCCCAGCAGGTTGACCGTCAGGGTGGAACGGGGCAAGAGTTGGTCGGGCTGGTCCAGCCAGAGTTGGGCTGCGTAACGCAGCAGCGCTCCCGCGACCGCTCCCAGAGAAATCAGCAAAGCCTCAGTCATACCAAGTCTCATTGTCGGGCCGATTGGTTTGTGAAAACGGTCTGGCGGGAGCGGGAACAGGAAAAACGTTTTCTCCCCCCGTCGGTTCGCGACCCCCCGTCGGTTCGCGACGCGGCGCGGGTCGGCCGGTCAATGCCGGCCGAGCGTCGCCAACTTGGTCTCCGCCGAGTGTCTCGCTGGAGCATCAGGCCCGATTGGCTGGACGGGTCTGACCAAGGAAGGAACGAAAAGGCACCGGACCGATTGAA
>JAJTFE010000239.1 GCA_021298375.1 Blastopirellula sp.
GGCCCGGCTGAGACAGCTCAAAAGCAGACTGGGGACGCGCGTCGAGCAATCGGGTTCCGCGACGTGGCGGCGGGGCGTGAGCGCGCTGCTAAACCGGGGGCTGGCGCGAGGCCCGGTTGAGAAAGGCCAAAAGCGGACGGGGACGCTCGTCCAGTAATCGCGTTCCGCGACGTGGCGGCGGGGCGTGAGCGCGCTGCTAAACCGGGGGCTGGCGCGAGGCCCGGCTGAGAAAGCCAAAAGCCAACTGGGGACGCCGCGAAAGAAGCCTGGCCGACGTGGACTCAGGTCCGAACCAGTGACGCTTGACGAACATCAATCCAGCGTCGCTTGCTCGCCCGTTTTGAGAATCTCCACCACCTCGGCCGGAGTTTCGGCTGAGCGGAGATGATCGGGAATGTACTCGCTCTCGTCCATGATCGTCGCAATGACCGCTTGCAGCCGCTGATGCACGCGCGGCTGGCCGGCTGGACTGAGCAGCAGAAACAGGAGGTTGGCCCGTTCGTGATTCCCGCGGTACGGGATTCCCTGTTCCGAACGGATAAAAAAGACGACCGGCTGCTGCAGACCGACAATCCGCGCGTGAGGCATTCCCAGTCCCTTGCCGAGATAGGTCTCCACAACCCGCTCGCGCTCGTCTACCGCCTTGATCACCTGCTCACGACTCACTGGCAGCTTCCAGCTCGGGACCCGCTTGAGCGCTTGGCGAACGGCATCCACCGTGTCGCTGGCCTCGATCGCAAGTTGCACATGCTGCTCTTCCAGAATATCGGAAAGGTGGATCTGCTCTTCGTCCTCAAATTCATCCCGAATCGTCCCGATGATTTCCTCGATCACGTCCTCGAGCGTCAGGAATCCGGTCCACGCTCCCGCATTGTTGCGAACGAGAGCGACGTGAATCCGCTTCCGCTGCATCTCAGCCAACAGCGCTTCCAGCGGCTGGGTCTCCAGCACGTTCAGGAAGGGACGGGCCATGCTGATCAAATCCGGATCGTCCTTGTCCGCCAGCACCAGGTCCTTGATATGAATAATGCCGATCGGCTCGCTCGATCCCGCGTGCAGCAGCGGGTATCGGCTGAAGCGGTATCGCTGGAGCACTTCAAGATTTTCAGCCCAGGGCCCTTCCGCACGGAGACAGCGGACCAGTGACCGGGACCGCATCGCATCGCGCACGCGCAACTCTCCCAAGTCGAAAACGTTTTCCGCGAACAGCGAGCGGCGAAACGACATCACGCCCTCAGTCTGAGACTGACTGAGCAGAATCCGCAGTTCATCCTCGCTGTGGATCTCTTGCGCTCCCGCGTTGGGAATCCCCATCAGTTTCAAAACCAACGCAGCCGAACCGTTGAGCAATTTCAACGGGAGATAAAACAGGTAGCGGAATACAATCAGTGGCCGGGCCGTCCAGAGCGAGGCGGTCTCCGTCAATCGAATCGCAATCGACTTCGGTACCAGCTCGCCGATCAGGATATGGAGAAAGCTGACCAGCAGATAGCTCAGGGCGAAGGCGACGCCGTGAGCCGTAAACCATGCGGCTCGCTCATGACCCTGAAACAGGCCGAGACTGAAGCAAACGTAATGCCCAGCTGACAAACCGAAAGGTAGTCATCGAGAAAGGTCTGGACGTGCTTCACGGAGACGGCGCCAGCAACGCCGTCATTGACCAACTCCTCGACCCGGGATGGCCGCATTTTCACCGCAGCGAACTCGGCCAACACGAAAAAGCCATTCAGCAAGAGCAACAACACGGCTACCAGCAGGTAGAGAATGACCATCGAGGTGAACGCAACTCCAGAGAACAGGATGAGTGCCCGGGTAAACCGCGAGTGCACTGAGGCCACAGCAGCGGCTGTACCAACCGACTTATTCTAGCGATATTTCCCCTGCCCGGGGAAAGTCGCTAACTCGGGCTGAGCGAGGCGCCTCGGGCTGCAGCGGTTTCGAGGCGAAATCGGGCTTGCCGGGCCGACCACCGTGGAACGGACCGGATTTCCTCGCCGCGTTGGAAACGGAACGCGACGCGAGCCCGGACACGGCGAGAGCGGAAGGTGGCTGGAAGAGAACATGCCCGGCGGAATTTTCAAACTGGCGGGGGCAAGTCGCGGGTTTGGAAATATCGGCCACCCGCCAGCCAAGCCGTCAAGCCCAAGCCGATCAGCAGCAAGTTGGCGCCCAACGGTCCCAGTGAGAGCGTGCTCACCCCGGCCACGGTGCGCTCGTCAAGCAGCCACCAGAAGCTCTGACGATTTTCGTCAAACAGTTTGACCTGGCGCTCCGGCTCATAAAGGTTCAGGTAGGAGAACCAGCCCATCCAGCGAAGTTTCGGAGTCGCCAGCGAACCAACCTTGAGAATGCCGCTGACGATAAACAGCCCGGCGGCGATTCCCAACGTCCGCCAGCGGTAGCGATCGAGCGCGCTGAGCAGGGAAGTCGCGCCGATCATGAAGACACCGACCGAAAAGAGATTGGCCAGGCCTGCAAGAAAGCTGAACGGATTGACCACATCGCGCATCAGAACTTCAGTCTCAATCGGCTTGGCAGCCGTCAGCGGCACGCTCCAGCCGGTAATCGGGACCTTGAAAGCCGGATAGGTTGTCTCCTTGATTGCCGAGAACTGGACGGCAGTGGTCATCCCGGCCCAAATCAGCAGGCAGAGCAGTACCAGACCGGTCAACGTGACCAAGGCATGAATGCGATAGACTTCCCAGCGACTGACGGGCTGGGCCAGGACCATCTCCAGCGTCCCGCGATTGAGTTCGCCGCTGACGACATCCGAACTGCGGACGGCCGACCAGAGACAGATCAGCAGCAGCATCGCCGGTTCCCCAAGCGTGGTGGCGGTGCGGCCCATGTAAGAGACGAGCCACTGGAAATCGACGCTCGAGAACCGCTCCCAGTCCTTCGGCAGTAAGTCGATGATCTGCTTGAAGCGGGCCGAGTCAATCTCGCTCACGACCCAGACCCGAAAATAGGCGAAGGCAAACAGGCAGGCTCCGCAGGCCGCAAACAGCAGCGCGCTTTCCAGCAGGCATTTGACGAGCAGGCCGCGGTTCATGTCAGACATCTCCTCCGCCGGGACCGTGATAACGCTCGTAAATGGCCCGGAGCCCCTCCGGCTGGACATGCACGACTTCCGCGCCGCTGCGATGCAGGGCACTTAAGACTTCTGGCAAACCGGCTGTCGTGAGGTAATGACCCTGGCTGGCGTCGCCCCCCTGCGGTTCCAACAACTCGGCCGGCGGGGACGACCGTGCATCGGTTCCCAGTGGTTGCCGAAGCGTGATGCGGTAGCGCTGTTTGAGCGCGCTCATGCACTGTTCATAAACCAGCTGGCCGCTGCGGAGGATCGCCACGCGATCGCAGACCTCCTCAATCTCTGAGAGGACGTGGGAAGAGAAGAGCACGGTTCGGCCCGCGCTGCGAGCCTCGAGCACCATCTTCAGAATCTCCCCGCGCACTGTCGGATCGAGATTGGCGGTGGGCTCGTCCAGAATCAACAGCGGTTGTTCGACAGCGAGCGTCGCCGTGAGCGCGAGCTTCTGCCGCATCCCGGTCGACATGAAGCCGACCCAGCGGCGGAGATTCAGATCCAGTCGCTGGGCGATCTGCAAGGCTCGCTCGAGGTTGCAATCCGAGCGGACCTGAGAGAAGAAGCGGAGCACCTGGCGACCATTCATCGCGCGAAACAGTCGCGCGTCGCCGGGGAGGTAGCTGAGTTGCTGGTGAACCCGCAAGCGATCGCGGTAGCAATCAAGCCCGCCGACGAGCGCTGCACCGGAGGTGGGCTGCATGAACCCCAGGAGGAGGCGAATCAGGGTTGACTTGCCCGCGCCGTTGGGACCGAGCAACCCGAAGACTTCGCCTCGCGCGACCTGGAGCGTGCACCGGTCCAGAGCGGTGAAGTCGCCAAACCGCTTCGTCAAGTCTCTGGTCTCGATCACGGCGGCGCTATCCGGCAAACGGGCGGGGGAGAAGTGACAGGGGTTGCGGGAACGGCAGGCTTGCGTCGATTGGCAAGTCGACGCGGGAATTCAGGGGAGGCGCGGACTGGCCAAGCATCCACTAACGGACCGGCGCCTTGCCCATCAAGCGCCGCAAAAAGCCGATTTGACCGGCGTGCAACATTTCATGGTCACCCGCAAAGAGCATCGATCCGTAACGGGTTGAGACAACCGAATGGGGCGGGGCGATCGGTTGATCAAGCTCGGCATCGGAAAACCCGGGGACCTCCCGAAGCACTTGCTGATGAACCCGGTCGAGGACGGCGAGAATCTCCTGAGGGTCGGGGTGTCCGGTCCGATCACTGGAAGCGGTGGTCCCCTTCATGAACAGTTTGCGGAAAGCACCCGACATCAGTTCCGCATCCACTTCCTGGCGACCGCCCGACCTGCCAGGCAATGTGGGAGATGGGCGGCTGGGGCGTCCAGAACCACTCATCCGGCGTGAGATCCGCGAGCAACCCCCGCATGTACGTGCGGGCTGATTCCAGATGCTTCAAGGCCAAGTCGACACGAGGTGAGAGTTCCATGAATCGTTCACTCAGGGGAGGGTGAATCAGGTTGCGGGACAAGAACCGTACGCTGCCGAGTCGCGCCGTCGAGCGAAACGTCTGTCGGCGAGGCGGGTTTACTGAATCTCAAAGATTGCTTCGATCTCGACCATCATCCCGAGGGGAAGCGACGTCAGCCCGACCGCGCTGCGAGCGCCGACACCGTGGTCGGCTCCAAAAACCGCCGCGAACAGTTCGCTGCAGCCGTTGACCACGGCCGGGTGCTGGTCAAATTCAGGCGTGCACTGCACCATCCCGAGGAGTTTGATCAGGCGCTTGACCCGGTTCAGCGAGCCGAGTTCTTTCTGCAACGTGGCGAGCAGCGCCAAGCCGGTTTGCCGGGCCGCCGCATATCCATCCTCCTTGGTGGCTTCCTTGCCGACAACTCCGCGAATCAGCGAACCGTCCGTTTGCAGTGGGCCATGTCCGGAGGTGTACAGCAGGTGGCCGCAGACGACAGCCGGCTTGTAAACACCGATCGCCTTGGGTGCTGGAGGCAAGGTCAGTCCGAGTTCCTTGAGCTTGTCGTCCGCATTCCAATTCATCGCACATCACCTCAGTGAGAAAGTAATCCCGGAATCAGTCCGCCAGGGAAGCTGGCCGTCGGCGATTATCGAATTCCCGAAGTGATTTGGCCAGCGGAGGGGCGGAGTTAGTTGTTAGTTGTTAGTTGTTAGTTGTTAATTGTTAGTTGTTAGTTGTTAATTGTTAGTTGTTAGTTGAAGGTGGCCGGGGGGAGGGGACTGATGGCGGGCCGAGCAGCTGCCGGGAGTCCCAGCGGTTGCAGGAAACGCAAGCTCAACCGCAGTGGTCCACTTTTCAATCATTCTCGAGGTGTTCGGCGGCTGGCTGCTTGAGCCAGAAAGAAAGGAGCACACCGGCGAGACAGTAGGCCCCGGCGACGATGGCGCCGACGATGGCGATTCGCCCGGGGCTGGGGGGAGTGCTGGCCGAGAAGGTGAGCGTCAACCAGGCTGCGGCCGTGCCCAAAATTCGACCGCCGATGTTCGCTGCGAAACTTTCGCCCGTCCCGCGGAGGTGCAGCGGAAAGACGCGCGGAATGTAATTCCCCCAGAAGCTGAATTGGGCGACGGTAAAGAACCCGGCCACAAAAATTCCGAGTTTGATCCAAGTCAATGACTCGGCGTTCTCAAGGCTGGTGGAGATCCACCAGAACAAGAGCGGCACAAAAATGAGGGCCGGGATTTGGAACAGCCAAAGTTGCGAGCGAGTGCTGAGCAGGTAGATCGCGACAAAGGCGAAAGCGATGCGACCGACCAGCCCGCCGATTTCCTGCCAGATCGTGACCTCGGCGACGGCTTGGTCGCGGGCGTTGCCGGCAATTCCTTTTTTCTGCCCTTCATTCAGCTGTCCGCCAGCCTTGATTTTGGCCGCGACCGCTTCCTCGCCGACTTTGCGAATTTCGACATGTCCGTTCGGGGCGCCGAGGATTTGCGGGAGTTGCTGGATCGCTCCGAACGCGATTCCATAGCTGGCGGCGAACATCAGCGTGGTGACGATGGTTGTTCGCACCAAGCCGGGCCCGAACAGCTCCAGCGGATTGGGGCGGCGCAATTTGCCGGAGTCCCGTTTGGCTTTCCAGGCGGGCGACTCGGGCAAAAAGGGGCGAATCAAAATCAGCGGCAGGGCCGGGACCACTCCGGAAATCAGCGTGTAGCGCCAGGCTTCATGCTGTTCATAGATCGCGGGGAGCAGATTCGCATTTTGAGCCGCGAGGTAGTTGGCCCAACCGACCAGCAGCCCGCCGATCGAGGAAAAGGCCTGGGTGAACCCGAGCACCTTTTCCCGCTGTTTCGGATTATCGAACAGCTCGGCCAGCCAGGCGACGGCGGCGACGAATTCGACGCAGACTCCAATGAATACGAGGCAGCGAAACAGCAGGAGTTGATAGAGATTGGTGCTGAAGCCAGCGGCAAAGGCGGAAAATGCGTAGAGCAGAATGCTGCCAGTCAAGACGCGACGGCGCCCAAGCAGGTCAGTCAAATAGCCACCGAGCAATCCGAACACACCGCCAGCAATCGCCGGGAGAAAGAACAGCGTTCGGGCCCAGGCCACGTAATTCGCACCGCCCGGAGCATAAGACGCCAGTGCTTCGGGCTTGGCCATCCCGCCCGCCACCAGCTCGTCAACCAGAGGGCCGCTGAGCGCGGAAATCGCCGGCTTGATGATCAGCGGCAGCATCAGCAGTTCGTAAATGTCAAACGCGAACCCGATCGAGGCGATGATGCAAATCAGCCAATGGGTTGTCGTCATCCGCACGCCATCGCCGCCACCCGAAGAACTCATGGTTGCCGTCTCGCAATCACAGGACTGAACTTGCCCAGCCGCCCGGTTCGAGACTCCCGGAGCCTGGCCGAACTGCGCTGAAACGAGCAGTAGACCAGATTTTGTGCAGTGCCGCAAACAGTCAGAAATCTGGAAAGCGGCGATGATCGCCGGGGCAAATGCGCTGCCACCAATCGCCGACAGGGGTTGCGTTTCGGCCTGACTTGGAGACAACTAAAGCGAGCCGACCCTCGCCCGGAGAGGCGATTTGGCCAAGCACTCGGCAACGAGCACCTGTCAATCGAGCACGGGCTTCCTGCACCTCGTCCTTCCCCACCCCATTCCTTATCTCACCTGGCAGCACCCATGGCCAATCGTCTCGTGCACGAAACGAGTCCTTATCTTCTGCAGCATGCCCACAATCCGGTCAACTGGTGGGCTTGGTCGGAAGAGGCGCTGGCAACCGCGCGGCGGGAGGACAAGCCGATTTTCCTCTCGATTGGTTACGCAGCCTGTCATTGGTGTCACGTGATGGAGCGGGAAAGTTTCGAGAATCCGGCGATCGCCGAGTTGCTCAATCGCGACTTCATCAGCATCAAGGTCGACCGCGAAGAGCGCCCGGACCTCGACCAGGTTTACATGCAGGCGGTGATGGCCATGCGGGGCGGGCAGGGAGGCTGGCCCCTTTCGGCGTTTCTGACTCCCGAGGGGCACGCCTTTTTTGGTGGCACGTATTGGCCTCCGCGGGAACGGATGGGGATGCCCGGTTTTGACCATGTCCTGCAGCGGGTCGCTGCCGCCTGGCGCGAGCAGCGGAGCGAAGTCCTCAGGCAATCGCAGGAGGTGACAGCCTGGCTGCAGGAGCAGACGACGGCCGCCGCGCCGGCAGCAGCCGTCGACGCCGAACTGCTCGGCCGCGCGACCGACCGACTGTACCAGAGCTTCGATTTCCAGTGGGGTGGCTTCGGTGACGCCCCGAAGTTTCCGCATTCGATGCACCTCGACTTCCTGCTGCGGGCGGCGCTCAGTGGAGACCTCGCAGCGAACCTGCGGTCCGAGACCGCTCGGGAAATGGTGCGGCTGAATCTCGACGCCATGGCCTATGGCGGAATGTACGACCACCTTGGTGGCGGGTTCGCCCGTTACAGCGTCGACGAGCGATGGCTGGTGCCGCACTTTGAAAAGATGCTTTACGACAATGCCTTACTGGCGCCGGTGTACTGTAATTTCTACCGCCAGACCGGCCAGCCGCGGTTTGCGGCCGTGGCCCGCGAAACGCTCGACTACCTGCTCCGCGAGATGCGCGATGCGGCGGGTGGTTTTCACAGCTCCGAAGATGCGGACAGCGAGGGGGAAGAAGGCAAATTCTACGTCTGGAGCAAAGCGGAGATCGAAGCCGAACTCGGCTCGGCCGCGGCTGATTTCTGTCGCCATTACGGGGTCTCCGCAGGCGGGAACTTTGAAGGCCACAACATCCTGTTCAACCCGCGCTTGCCCAAAGGTTTGAGCCTTGAACCGGGCGAAGAGTTGAACAGGGAACTCCAGGCAGCCCGAGCGCGGTTGCTGGAAGTCCGCAGTCGCCGGGTGCGGCCGGGGAAGGACGACAAGATCCTGACCAGCTGGAACGCCTTGGCGATTTCGGCATTGGCAACCGGGGCCATGACGTTTGCTGAACCGCGTTACCATAATGCCGCCCGCGAGGCGCTGCGGTTCCTGCTGTTCCAGCTCCGCGACCCGGAGGGACGATTGCTCCATGCCTGGCGAGAGGGGATCGCTAAACAACCAGGTTTCCTCGACGACTACAGTTACCTGCTGACTGCCTGCCTCGACCTGTATGAGGTTGAATGCGATGAGTCGCTGGTAGAGACGGCCCAGCGGTTGGCCGACGAACTGCTGCACCTGTTTTCGGATCCAGCGGGCGGAGCGCTCTTCTACACAGCCAATGATGCGCCCCAGCTGATTACCCGGCTGAAGGACCAGCATGACTCCAGTTTGCCCAGTGGCAATTCCGCTGCGGCTTGTGGATTGCTGCGACTGGCTCAGCTGACCGGACTGGCGCGGTACCGACAACGGGCGGAACAAATCATCGCGGCGACCCGGCCACTGCTGGAACGGGCGCCGCTGGCTGTCGGGCAGATGCTGGTCGCGGCATGGAAGCAGGTCCAACCGAACGAAGAGCTGGTGCTGTTGACTGCCAACCAGGCGGGTCGGGACGAGGGGCTGAGGTTGCTGCATCGGCACTGGCTGCCGCAAGCCGTGTTTG
>JAJTFE010000240.1 GCA_021298375.1 Blastopirellula sp.
CGGTGGTTGCCCCAGCGCTGGCTGGCTGGCGACCATCAATCGTCATCAAGAACAGGTAATCGCCCTTTTCTGAAAGCCCGAAGCCAGTGCGGGGGTGCAGGTCAGGGCCGCTGGGCAAGGCTTTGCCGCCCTGCAAGCAAAAGGCAAATCCGCTGACGGCCAGTTCAATGTCATCCAGCTTGGCATCCGCCGCCAAAGCCTCCATGCGCAGCGAGCCGTCGTTCCGAATCACGAGCGAAGGTGAGCCACTGGGCAGAGAGACAGGAGCCCCAGCGGCACCGGCCAATCCCGAGAGGTCAGAGGGGTCCTCGCGGTCGAAGGCAGTCTTCAGGGAAAAGGCTTCGGCGTTGATCGCCACGACCAGGGGAACGGCTTTCGCGCGCATCTCCAGCAGAAAATCGCGAACGGTCTGCCGCCTGGTTTCGGACGCGCCATTCTCCCAGCCCTCCATCCGGGAAGTCGTATGGAACTTCAAGCCGGGGTTTGCGGATCGACTCGCAGACAAGTCACGACCAGCGGGTGAGGCTCGCTGAATTCCCAGCGCTGCTGTTCAATGTCCGGATAAAGTTTACGATCTGCGCTCCAGTCTGCAGTCAGTTCATCAACTCTATCGGCAGGCAGACCGACTTCAGCCTGCGATTGACTCCAGACTCCCCCCGCAAGCCAGCAAAGACTGAGCAGGCTGAAAACCAGCGACTTCCATCGGTCGGCCCTGGAAATTTCCCTTTCCTTTGGGCAAGCAGACGCCAAGCTGCTTACTTCGAAGCTGCGTGTTTCAGAATGAACTGGACAACAGGAGCCGGATCATCCAAGCCGTGGGGATGATGGCCGACCTCCGGCTTGTGCAGGACTTCGACAACCCCACCCAGCTCGCGATAGCGTGTTTCGACCCGTTGCGTGTTTTCACTCCACGGCACCACGTCATCGGCATCGCCAACTACGTAAATCAGCGCGACTCCCGCCTTTTGAAGTGGCTCGAGTTGATCAACTGGATTTCCAGTGTAAGCCTTTGCCGCTGCCTCATCCTGAAATTCATAAAGCTTCAAAAGCTCCCGCCAGTCAGCGGAACTTCCTTTGCCGACACCCAATCCACCGGGCCAACTCTTGAAGTCAAGTACGGCAGCATCACCGTAGATCACCGAAACCCGCTCGGGATGCGCGACGGCGTAATTGTGGGCATACAATCCGCCACGACTGATGCCGATGAGCACAGCTTTCTTCGCCAGCCCGCGGCGACACAGTTCATCGTGGAAACGGCCGAGCCGCCCGATCGCCTCAGGCGCGCCAAACGTGTTTCCGACATCGCAATAGACATGATAGCAACCGGCGGCCAGTAACTGAGGCGCCGCACAGCGCTCGGTAAACGCGTCGGGAAAAATCAGGCACCAGGAGAACAGCCGTTCGGCTCGCGGCTGCTGTGGCTCGACGACCCAGGCTTCGCGTCCTTCAAACTGAAACTTGTGACGCGTAAAGCCCTGCCACTGATCCAGAGTCTGCTCAGGAAAATCGAGGTTCACCTCTTGGGCAGCGGAGCAACATACCCACCCGGCGAGCAACATACCAACAGCCCACAATCCGCAGCGACTCGTCGCCGCGGTGCCTTGCCTAATCATTCCGTCCCCCCTGCCATCTGCCATTGAGCTTGCGGCTTCAACTGACGGCTCCGCTTGCGTTCGGTTCGCTTGAGGAGGTTTCTTACACTCGCTCGAGCACACCGGCCAATTCTACCAACTGGGCAGGGTGAGCGATCGGCTCGAGTGCCGCAGGCCAGCGCCAACGGTCGGCTGGAAAAAGCCCCTGCATCGCTGCGGGCGGGCAGGCAAACGGCGGTCCGGAGTTGGATTCTGTCTGCATGAACAAGGCGTACAACTTGCCGCCGGGCTGCAACCAATTGGCCAGGCGGGCTTCATACGCCACCCGTTGATTCGGCTGAATTGCGCAGAGACAGGTCTGTTCATAGATGGCGTCAAAGGATTGATCCGGCCGATAGTCAAAAAGATCCGCTTGAATCAGGCTGGCATCCAGCTCGCGGCCCTCGAGTTGCGTGCGGAGGGCCGCAATCGCAGCGGGGGCAAAATCGATCGCCGTCACCTCAAAACCAGCTGCGGCCAGCTCAATGACTTCGTGTCCGCGGCCGCACCCTGGGACGAGTATCCGACAAGGCTGCAGTTGGCCGGACTCCAACCAATATTGCAGTGCCGGACTTGGCTCACCGCGGTCCCAGCCGGTTTGTCCCTGGTCATAGCGGTTCTGCCAGTAACCCGAATCCAGCGCCGGGCTGTCAGCCTGACTGCAACAGGGAGCTTGTCTGGATTCCATTGAATCAACTTCGGAAGAAAGCGAACCGCTCATCAGCACTAACCCCTTGAAGGAACGAGACATCGAAAACAGGAACCGATCAGGAGCATAAAAAGTAAAAGGCGGACCACAGATTGGGGTCCGCCTTGAAGTTCGACAGGTGAACCAAAGACCGAAGATGTTGGCCACGGCGACGGCTGCCTTGCTGGCATAAATCCTTTGACTCTACTGCTGTTTTTCCTGATTAGTAGCGAGGAGTGGTTTCCTTCTTTCGGCTCAGGCAGTGACGGTGTCCTTGCTGCACTTGGTCGTCGGGTAACCTGCACCTGTCCAAGCGAGATACCCGCCCGTCAGGTTAATCACGTTTTTGAAGCCATGGGCCTGAAGCACGCTGCAGCCGACGGCAGAGCGGACGCCGCTGCGGCACTGGACGACAATCGGAGTCTCCTGAGGAAGCCCCCCGAGATTCGCGGACAAACGCCCGAGGAAGCGGTGTTCGGCTTGCTCGATTCGCCCTTCCGCCCACTCAGCGTCCCCGCGAACGTCGACCAAGTGAACTTGCCCTGCTTCGATTTTGTGGCGCAAGTCCTGCGGCGTGCCGCTGGCGTAACTCTCAGTCGCCAAGCCAGCTGCCTTCACGGCGGCCAGATCGAAAGCAAAAATGTTTTCAACGCCAATTTTGTGCAGCATCGCCGCGGCCGACTCAACCTGGTGCGGACTACAGATGAGATAAGTCGGTTTTTTATAATCGACCAACCAGCCTGCCCACGCAGCCAGCAATGCCTGCGGGATGTTGATCGAGCCCGGCACGTGTCCCGCGGCGAATTCGTTTGACGCCGAGAGATCAATGACCGTCCCCGTTTGCACCGCGGCCGGAAGATCCTTGACGTCCAGGATGCGGTGTGAGTGTCCCGCTCCCAGCACGCGGGGACCGACTTTGTTCACGTGCTTCATCACCGCGAAGTAGGTTGGAGCTTCGGGCTGGTCGGCGAGGATGTAGCGCACGAACTCTTCTTCATCCTTGTACTGCAAAGCCGGATTGAAGAGTTTTTCGTAGCCAACCGTCGAAGAGGGAATCGCGCCCAACCCCTTGCCGCAGGCGCTCCCCGCGCCGTGAGCGGGCCAGACTTGGAGGTAGTCGGGTAATTGCTTGAAGCGGGCGATCGACTTGAACAGATCGCGTGCACCCGGCTCAGCCGTATTGGCGATCCCGGCGGCCTGCTCGAGCAAGTCGGGTCGGCCGATCGAACCGACAAAGACGAAGTCGCCGGTGAAGATCCCCATCGGCTTGTCGGCGCCGCCGCCTTGGTCGGTGACCAGAAATGAAATACTCTCCGGAGTGTGCCCCGGTGTGTGCATCACGGTGAACTTGATGTTGCCAACCATGAATTCGTCGCCATCGTGAACCAACTGATGGCTGTACTGGTCGGCGTAGGCGTACTTCCATTCGGCGGGGCCTTCATCGGAAACATAGAGTTTCGCGCCTGCGCGATCAGCGAGTTCCCGAGCGCCTGAAACGTAATCAGCATGAATGTGGGTTTCAGCGATGGCGGTGATTTCGACGCCCTCGCGTTTGGCCGCTTGGAGATACTGTTCGATGTCCCGGCCTGGGTCGACGATGATTGCCTGCTTGGCTCGTTGGCAGCCGACCAAGTAGGAAGCGTGAGCCAGCACCGGGTCGTAAAAGTATTTGAGTAGCATTGCGAAAACTCCTTCAAGAACAGGCAACGGCGCTCAGGGGGCGGGAGGGGTCGGTTTTCTGAACGATTTGACCGGCTCGATTCTACCCCAGCATCTGGCTTGGTTGGTTGCCTGGGAAACCAGCCCAACACTCAAATATATCGATATATTTCGATATGTAAACCACTCTTTTGAGGAAAATTCGAGCTCTTTTCGGCAAATGGGCTCGGCCTGCAGCAATCGCTCGAGGCCGTTTGGACGCGCCCGAACAGGTCGGTTTCCCCCGCCTCAGGCTCCGCGTCAAGCGATCTTGCTGCGGTTGCTCTATCCAAGCCAACTGGCCAGCGGCGACAATCATGCCGGTCCGGCCCCGTTATCGGCCTTCCTGGTAGCCCGGTTACCCTCCCCTCAGGTCTCCGCCATCGGCCCCTTTTCTTGCCCACGACTATGCCACTTTCATTTTCAGTTCTCCGACTGCAACTCAGCTTAATCCTCCTGCTTCTGGCGACGATTTCCGAAGCACGAGGTCAGACCGAAGCACGAGGTCAAACAACCGATACGATCGTCGGCCGGGCGATCGCTCCGTTCGAGTCCACCTCGGTTCAAGGACAAGCCGTCTCGCTGAAACCGAGTGCCCAAGCCGGGCTGACGGCGGTCATCTTCCTCGGCAATGACTGTCCGATGGCCAAGCTTTACGCTCCGCGCTTGAGCGAGTTGGCGCAGCGTTACGCCGACCGCGGACTGCAGGTGATTGGAATTAACAGCAATCGC
>JAJTFE010000241.1 GCA_021298375.1 Blastopirellula sp.
TCGGCCAGCAGGCAGAACAGCGTGAACAGCTCATCCAGCGGCGCGGGGCCGCCGAACAGCAGGCGGCAGAGACCGATTCCGCCCTGCAACAGGCGAATCAGGCCGTTGAGTCGCTGGAGGCCGAGCTGGTTGAATCGCAGCAGAATCTCGCCGAGCAGCGAACCCGGTTTGCGGGCGTCTCGCAACGCGCCAAGTTGATTGAGGAAATGGAGAAGCGGCTGGAGGGCGTTCAGGCTGGAACCCGCGAATTGATCCAGCAGGCGCGGGGATCGGTTCAGGGCCCGCTCTCAGGGGTCTTGGGTTTGGTTGCCGACTTCGTGCAGGTCAACATCCAGCACGCTGCGCTCGTCGATGCCGCCTTGGGACAGATGGCCCAGTATGTCGTGCTCGCTGATAATCAACTGCAGGATGAGCTCTCCGCCGGGCGGTTTGCAGTTTCTGGGCGGGTGACTCTGGTTTCGGCAGACCAAAAGCTGAATTTGCAAGTTGACCCGCAGCTCGACCTGGCCGACCAACCTGAGGTCATCGGGCCCGTGCTCGAATTGGTCGAACTACCGGAACGGCACGCCGATTTTGTGAGGCATTTGCTGACGGGAACCTGGATTGTCAGCAACCTCGCCGCCGGTCGCGCCCTGCAAGTCAGGTTTCCGGGGCGGGCCCGGTTTGTAACCCTCGATGGCGAAGTCATTGAATCGGATGGGACGTTAGTCGTGGGCCCCAAATCGGCTGCGGCCGGCATCGTTTCGCGCCGCAGCGAATTGCGGGCCTTGCATGCCGAACAGGCCGAACTGAAGTCGCAAATCGGTCATTCGGAAAGTTTGGTTGCGCGGCTCAAGCAGGAACTCAACCGCCGCCAGGCGGAAGCTCGCAAACTGCTCGGTCAGAATCAGGCGATTACGGCCGAGATCAATGAAATCACAGCGGCTCAGGAGAAGGTCAGCTTTCAGACCCGCACGCTTCAGGCCCAGCAGTCCAAAGCGGATGGCGAGCTCCAGGCTTTGGCCAAACAGTTGGCGGAACTCGGAGCCCAGCTGACGCGCGACCGGAGTGAGCAGGCATCAGTCGAACGGAAAGCGGAAAGCTGTCAAGATGAACTGCACGCGGAGCAGAAACGTTCAGCCGAACTTGCCAGCTTGCGGCAAGGCCTCGAACAGCAGGTAACCTCAGCCAAAGTGGCGTTAGCCAAAGCCGAACAGCAACTGCTCGCCTTTGAGACGACCCATCGTGCACAGCGGTCCAGTCTAGACGAATGTTTGAGTGAACTGGCTCGATTGAGTACGCAGTCCGTCGCCGACGAGGCGGCGATTGCCGAGGCGGAACGCGCGCTCGAAGTCGCTTCCGCTCAACTGCAGGATCTTGGAAGCGAGCGGGAGCGGTTGGCGGAGCAGCTCAATCTTCTTTTGGCCGAGCGGAGCGAAGTCGATCGCCAACGCAAAGCCCTTGCCGAGCAATTGCGCCAGCAGCGTCAGGCTCAGCGGGCCGCCGAGGAAACTCTTAATGAATGCACGGTGCGCGGTCGGCAGTTAAGTCTGGAGCGGGAGCAGCTGGCGCAGCGACTTCAGGAGGATTACGGACTGGTCGTAGACCAATTGCTCCATGAGGAGACTCCCGAACAGGCCGAGTCCCGGGACGAGATTGATCGGGAAATCACCGAACTGCGCCAAAAAATCGGAGCCATTGGCGCCGTCAATATGCAGGCTCTGGCTGAATTGGAGGACTTGGAACAGCGTTACCAATTACTCGACCAGCAGTATCAGGATTTGTCGACCGCCAAAGAGTCGCTGCTCAAGATTATCCACAAAATCAACAACGATAGCCGGCGGTTGTTTACGGAAACGCTCGAGGCGATTCGAATCAACTTCCAAAAGCTGTTCCGACAGACCTTCGGTGGTGGCCAGGCCGATATTGTGCTCGAAGAGGGCGTCGATGTGCTGGAAGCGGGAGTTGAAATTATCGCCACACCCCCGGGCAAACCAAAATTCAGTAATTCGCTGCTCTCCGGTGGTGAAAAGGCGCTGACCGCCGTCTCGCTGCTGATGGCCATTTTTCAATTCCGTCCCAGCCCTTTCTGCGTCCTGGACGAAGTGGACGCTCCGTTTGATGAGGCCAACATCGGCCGCTTTATCGATGTGCTGAAGAGCTTTCTGGGCTGGACCAAGTTTGTGATTGTCACCCACTCCAAGAAGACGATGACCGCAGCGACGACCCTCTATGGCATCACGATGCAGGAGTCGGGCGTTTCGAAGCGGGTCAGCGTTCGGTTTGAAGACGTTTCCGAGGATGGCAGGATCTCGGAGGAAGCGGTACGGCGGACCGAACGCGAGGCTGCCGCAGGGCGACCGGCCGGCGAGGGCGAGCAGTCGGCTGTCGCGTGAAGCGGCGAAATGCGGAATTCGGAAAGCGATATTGAAGACCGCGCGCGATGTTGGTTTTTGTTGTTGAGTCGAAGCACGGCTGCGATTGGGGCGTTCGTTTTAGCCCGGCTCTATGCCGTCTGGCCTTGTGCCTGTCTTTGAGCCGGCAGCTGCCGCAATCCTGGAATAGCGAGCGCGAATTCGCGAATAGAGCTGGGCGCGGCTGGAGAAAGCCTCCCTCATTTGCCCCCGCCGGGGCTAGCATGAGCCCGAGGGGACGCGTCTGACGGCAGGAACGGGAGGTCCGGAGGCGGAACGCCGTTCCGCCCCTGGTGCCCCCATCCAACCTCCCACTTTCCGGCCCTCTTAGCGGCATTCTTTTCCGACTTGAGGAAACCTTTTCCGCCCTCACCAGCTGCTTTTCAGGCAGCCTGCTATTTAGCGATACGAACGTTGAAACAGCTTAAAGTCTCACCACCGTTTTAACGAAATTTAGTAGCAGACACTTTTCAATCAACTTCATCCGGAACTTGCCGCCCGGTCAAGGTTGCCAAAGAAAAGTGGCTAAAGGGGGGTTTTGCTGGTCCAGTGCGAACATGGCGCGGGACCAATTTCATGCAGTCACGGTCTGACCCAATCTACCGTCCGGCTTCTGATCCCGCATTTCTCTCCAGCCCCAACCTCAGATCGCTTTGGCAAGCGGTAGCGGTTGTAGCGGTTCTGCCTGCACGATTGTTCGCTTCCGGGCGATTCTTGTGATTTCCGGCGATAACCGCTTTATGCCGCAACCGATGGTAATGCCAGCGAAGAGAGGTAGGTCTGCCTCTTTAGCCGTGTAGTAGTAGCGAATTAGTTTGCCTGACCCAGAACGTCCAACCGGTTTCGCCGAACGCGGCTGGACGATCACTAGGCAGACGGTTACGCAACCGAACTCCCGATTGGGTTCGGCATGTGTAGCGAAAGACGAGTCAATGACAAATGGAGAGCCTGCGATGAAGGTGTTCACTACTGGACAGGTCGCAAAGATCTGTAAAGTGGCTCCGCGCACGGTCAGCAAGTGGTTCGATTCTGGTCGCCTCAAAGGCTACCGGATCCCCGGATCTCAAGACCGACGGATTCCACGCGAATACCTGATCAAGTTCCTCAAGGAACATGGAATGCCCTTGGGTGACCTGGAAGATGAAGCGATGGCCAAAGTGCTGATCGTTGCCCAGGATCAGGTGTTGATTGAAAATTTGAAACGGGAATTGCCCCCGGAAAAGAGCTTTAAGGTGGCGGTGGCTGCCAGCGGATTCGAAGCAGGCATTCAAGCCGAAAGCTTCCACCCCGACTGCATCATCACCGACTTCTCGATTGGCAAGATCGAGGCGTTGCAAATCTGCCAGAACCTCCGGAAGAACCCGGACTTTGGCGAGACCATCCTGATTGCTCTGCTGCCTGATGACGGAAATCCGATCAGCTTTGATCGCTCCGCCATCAACGAGACATTCAAGAAGCCTTTCGACGCCAGCCTGCTGGCCGAACGACTTCGCACCCTGATCGGTTCCCGCAAGGAACTGGTCTAGAATCGAACCTGCCTGTTTCGGGGTGTTGGCCGCAACCCGAAACGAAACCAGACCACGATTCTCGCCGTCTTTCGCTTACGCCGCCCTTGCTGACCACAAGGGCGGTTTTTTTGTTGGCCCAGCGAAAATCTCTGCCATCCGCCGGGTCGCCTTGACGAACGGCTGGCAGATTCTAAACTTAGGCGGCCAATTTAATGATTTGCGGTCGTGGCGGAATTGGCAGACGCGCCAGGTTGAGGGCCTGGTGCCAGCAATGGCGTGCTGGTTCAAATCCAGTCGACCGCACTTTTCTCACAAGTCTTTCCAAAGCCGGCCTTTCCGAAGCCGGCGTTAGCTGTGGGGGTGATTGCGCGGTGGCGGAACCCTGAACGGGTGAGCTCCTTCGCTCTGCCTCCACCTCCCTCCAGGCCCAACACTTTTGGGGCAACCGAGTCAGGGTAGTCCCCAACTCTAGTCCCCATCTTCTTGCGCAACCGGTCGCCAGCCTCTGAGAACAGCGACAGCACCAGCTTTCGGTACCAGCTTTCGTGACCCAGCTTTTGGGGCTAGGTTTTTGGGGCGAGGTTTTCGGGGCTCCGCGCTCGGGGCATTCTAATGGTCGATACTCGGCCGACGAATGATCGTCTGAGCCGTACTTCCGAGGTGAACTACTTTCTGCGGTTCGAACTCTCAAGTAGCCCTTCGGAGCGTCCGCAACTCTTTGACCTCTCGTATATTTGGGACCTCTCGTAGGTTTGGCTGAGCAGCGAGCTTCCTCGTTCGCGGCAGGATTGGCCACAGTAGTTCTGAGCCTCTCGCTC
>JAJTFE010000242.1 GCA_021298375.1 Blastopirellula sp.
AGTTCGGTCGTGACCACGTTGGCGCCCGACTCCGGGAAATGAAAAGTGGTGTACACCACGCCAGGTTGGACACGCTCACTGTGTTGTGCTCGCAATCGAGTCTCGCCCGCTCGGCTGACAATGTGCACCCAATCGCCGTCCTGAATTCCCCGCTCAGCCGCGTCTTCGGGATGAATCTCCAGCCGGTCTTCGTGATGCCAGACGACATTTTCGGTCCGACGGGTTTGGGCCCCGACGTTGTACTGCGTCAAAATCCGGCCGGTGGTCAGAATCAGCGGATACTTCCTCGAAGTTCGCTCCTTGGTCGGCACAAATTCGGTCACGATGAATTTGCCCAGCCCGCGGGTGAACTGACGCGTATGCATGACCGGGCTCCCCTCGGGGGCCTCGTCATTGCACGGCCACTGAACGCTTCCGAGTCGATCCAGCTTTTCGTAATTGACACCGGTGAAAGTCGGAGTCAATCGCCCGATTTCCGCCATGATCTCCGAGGGATGGTTGTAGTGCATCGGCACGCCCAGGGCCCGGGCGAATTCCATCGTCACTTCCCAATCCGCCTTGCCGGCCAAAGGTTCCATAATCTTGCGGACTCGGGAAATCCGTCGCTCGGCGTTGGTAAAGGTGCCATCCTTTTCGAGGAAGGAACTCCCCGGGAAAAAGACGTGAGCGTATTTGGCCGTTTCATTGAAGAAAATATCCTGCACAATCAGGCATTCCAGATTCCGCAAGGCCGCCTGCACGTGTTGGGTATTGGGATCGGACTGGGCGACGTCCTCGCCCTGGATGTACATCCCCTTAAACGTTCCCGCGACCGCCGCATCAAGCATGTTTGGAATCCGATACCCCGGCTCGGGATCGAGTTGGGTATTCCACATCGCATTAAATTGCTCGCGAACGGCCGTGTCACTGACAGGTCGATAACCCGGGAGCTCATGGGGATAGGACCCCATATCGCAGGACCCTTGCACGTTGTTTTGCCCGCGGAGCGGATTGACCCCGACGCCACTGCGGCCAATGTTCCCGGTTGCCATCGCGAGGTTGGCGATGCCCATCACGGTGGTCGATCCCTGACTGTGCTCGGTCACTCCCAACCCATAATAAATCGCTCCGTTTGGGGCCGCGGCGTAAAGTCGGGCCGCGGCGCGGATCAGCTCAGCCGAAACACCGGTCACTTCAGCCATTGCCTCGGGACTGTTTTCGGGACGCAAGATGAACTCGCGCCAGGCCTCGAAGGCCGCTGGCTCGCAGCGGGACTTGACGAATTCCTCCGCGACCAACCCCTCGCTCACGACTGTATGAGCCAGGGCGTTGATCATCGCCACGTTGGTCCCCGGCCGGAGTTGCAAATGATAAGTCGCCTCGACGTGGGGCGTTCGAACCAAGTCGATCGCGCGCGGGTCGATCACGACCAGCCGGGCTCCTTCCCGCAACCGTCTTTTGAGCAGCGAGCCGAACACGGGGTGCCCCTCCGTCGGGTTGGCTCCCATCACCACAATCACGTCGGCATCGAGGACTGACTTGAAGTCCTGCGTGCCGGCAGATTCGCCCAGCGATTGCTTGAGGCCGTAACCGGTCGGCGAGTGACACACCCGGGCGCAGGTATCGACATTATTGTTGCCAAAAGCCGTGCGAATCAGCTTCTGAACCAGCCAAGTTTCTTCGTTCGTGCAGCGAGAAGAGGTGATCCCCCCGACTGATTTGCGGCCGTACTTCTCCTGAATTCGGCGAATCTCACCCGCGGCATAGGCGAAGGCTTCGTCCCAGGACACTTCCTGCCAAGGGTCGTCAATGCTGCGGCGAATCATGGGTTTGCGGACCCGGTCCGGATGCGTCGCATAGCCCCAAGCAAAGCGGCCCTTGACGCAGGCATGTCCCGCATTCGCCCCGCCATCCAGATTCGGGACCATCCGGACCACTTGCTGGCCCTTGACCTCGGCATTAAACGAGCAGCCGACACCGCAGTAAGCGCAGGTGGTCGTCACGGTTCGTTCGGCCTGACCCAATTCGATCAACGACTTTTCACTCAAGGTCGCCGTCGGGCAGACATTGACACAGGCGCCACAGGAAACGCATTCCGAGTCGAGGAAACTCTCTCCCGCGCTGGCGGAGACCTTGGAGTCAAACCCGCGTCCGGCGATGGTCAGTGCGAAAGTGCCCTGAACCTCTTCACAGGCTCGCACGCAACGACTGCAGACAATGCATTTGGCCGGTTCAAAAGTGAAGTAGGGATTGGATTCGTCTTTCGGTTCAGCATGTTCCGAATCGAAGTGATTCTCGCCGGCCATGCCATAGCGCACCTCGCGCAGGCCAACGACCCCTGCCATGTCCTGCAATTCGCAGTTCCCGTTGGCAGTGCAAGTGAGGCAGTCGAGCGGATGATCGGAGATGTACAGCTCCATCACGCCACGTCTCAGATCTGCCAACCGCCGCGATTGCGTCGTGATCTTCATCCCCTGTTCGACCGGAGTGGTACACGAGGCGGGAAAACCCCGGCGCCCTTCGACTTGCACCAAACAGAGCCGACAGGACCCGAAAGAATTGAGTTGCTCGGTCGCGCAGAGCTTGGGAATGGGAATCCCCGCTTCAGCCGCGGCCCGCATGATCGAAGTCCCCTCGGCCGCAGAAATCGTTTGCCCATCGATCGTCAGCGTCACCTGCTTGGCCGACTTGCCGCGAGGGGTTCCCAGATCGCGCCGTCCACCGAGTTCGACCAATCGATTTGAGTTGCAGCCGCAATTCCCACTTCCGCACGCCATCTCGAAACCTCAACAAAGTTCGGTTGTTGCGAAAACCAAAAATCATCCGACCAGTCGTCCAGCGAAGCGATCGCGTCCCCGCAATTCGCCAGCCGACCCTATTCCCTTCCAGCCCTGCTTAACGCGGGAGTCCCCCGATCGAGGACCGGGGAACCCACCTTTTCGTCATCGGCCGTTTTTGGGGGCAAAATCCTCGGGAAAGTGCTTCAAAGCGCTCAGAACGGGGAAAGGCGTCATCCCGCCCATCGCACACAGGCTCCCGTATTGCATTGTATCGCACAAACTTTCGAGGAGCTCCAAATTTTCTTCCCGCTGCTCGCCCGCTGCGATCCGGTCCAGAACCTCGACGCCACGGACGGAACCAATCCGGCAGGGAGTGCACTTGCCACAGGACTCCTCGACACAAAACTCCATGGCGAAGCGAGCCATTTGCAGCATGTTGACCGAATCGTCAAAGACCACCGCTCCGCCGTGACCAACCATCGCCCCGCGGGCGGCAAAGGCCTCGTAATCGAGTGGCAGGTCGAAATCCTGTGGCGGCACGTAAGCCCCCAGCGGACCTCCGACCTGAACTGCACGAATCGGCCGCCCCGTCCGCGTCCCGCCGCCGAAATCGTAAAGCAGTTCCCGGAGCGATATCCCAAACGCCTTTTCGACCAGCCCCCCATGCCGCACATTCCCGGCCAATTGGAAGGTCATCGTTCCCCGCGACCGCCCCATTCCATAGTCTTTATAAAAGCCAGCGCCGCAGGCCAGAATGATCGGCACGCTGGCGAGCGTGATCACGTTGTTGACCACGGTCGGACAGCCAAACAGTCCGCTGATCGCCGGCAGTGGCGGCTTGGCCCGCACCTGGCCCCGCTTGCCCTCGATGCTCTCCAGCAAAGCGGTCTCCTCACCACAGATATAAGCTCCAGCCCCGAGCCGCACTTCCAGCTCAAACGCTTTCCCCGACCCGATCACATCGGGCCCGAGAATCCCAGCTTCGCGGCAACGCGCGACCGCCTCGTTGAGGATGTGCCAGCAGCGCGGATATTCCGAGCGAAGATAGATGTAGCCCATCGTTGCTCCGACGGCCAACCCCGCAATCACCATCCCCTCAATCAGGCAATAGGGATCCCCCTCCATCAGCATGCGGTCAGCAAACGTTCCCGAGTCCCCCTCGTCAGCGTTGGCCACAATGTACTTCTGTTTGCCTGGCGCGTTCAAAACGGTCTGCCACTTGATCCCCGCGGGAAAAGCGGCGCCGCCCCTCCCCCGCAATCCCGACTCGGTGACCGCAGCCACAATCTCGGCCGGCCCCGTTTTCACAGCTCGCCGCAATCCCTTGAGGCCACCCTGGGCCTCGTACTCGGACAGCGAGAGGGGGTCGATCACACCCACCCGGGCAAAGGTTAAACGCTCCTGCTGCTTCAGCCACGGGATCTCATGAGTCAGTCCCAAACCCAGGGCGTGGTCGCCCCCCTCGAGAAACCCAGCCTCAAACAGACTGGAAACGTCGCTCACCCGGACCGGCCCGTATGCCACTCGCCCTCGGGGAGCAACCACCTCGACCAGCGGCTCGAGCCAAAACATTCCCCGAGAACCGTTTCGGACCAATTCAATCGATGCGCCCCTTCGAGTCGCTTCGGCGGAGATCTCCCGGGCCACGCGATCGGCACCGACACTGGCGGCAGTCGTATCCGCTGGAACAAAGACCCTGACAGTCATCAGTGTGCTCCTTTTCGGAGTTGTGCGATCAGCGCGTCAAATTGCTGAGAGTCCATCCGTCCGTAAACCTCGTCACCCACGCGAACGGAGGGTGAGCAAGCGCAATTCCCCAGGCAATAGACTGGCTCGAGACTCCCCGCCCCATCCGGGCTTTTACCGTGCAAGACACAGGTGCCGTGCGCCGAAAATCGGCGTAAAAAGTCACGACCCCATAGATCTCCGCCCGGCTCAAATTCAGCCCCGTCGCGACGACGCCAATGGCTTCGTCCGGGATGTAGCCCAACTCGTGTTGGATGTCGTGCAAAATCGGCAACGTCGCTCCCGGCCTGTTGGCATGCCGCTCGACGATTGCCTCAACCCGAGTCAGATCCATGATTGCTTGTCCCTCTTCGTCCCCGCTGTTTATTCTGCGTCAGTATACTCGCCTTTGCAGCGGCAATAAACACGAACATTCGCCCGTCACGCGATTCTCAAGCGGCGTCCGTACACAAGGAACCCAGCCAGCAGCGGGAATTCCAAGTCAGCCAAAGACTCGGCACTCCTCCCGCTTGCAAACGATTAAACTTAAAGCTCGTCGAAACGACCGCCCCCATGCTGGTGTTTTCTCAAATGCTCAATTTTGCTCGGCTTCGCTTGGCTCGAATGTTGCGAATCTATTTCCCAATTGGGGTTGGACTTTGCTGGCTTTTTGGCTGGCTGAATGCCGACCTCGCCGCACAGGGTTCGGCCAATTTCGTCGACCGCTCGGCCGAACTTGGGATCCAACCCGGTGGCTTGGCCGCTTGTTGGGTCGATCTCGACCGCGATGGTTGGAGCGACCTCTGTGCGGGTGGGACGGTTTGGAAAAACGAACAAGGAAAACGCTTTACCCAGCTCGCCACCGGCGTGGGAGAAGTCCTTGCCGCAGACGTCGACAACGATGGCTTCCCCGACCTCTGCTCCTGGTCCAATTTGACCGTCTATCGCAACGACCAAGGCAAAGCCTTCACCCCGCTGGCGACATTGTCCCTTCCTCCCGACCAGCCCCGTACGGTTTCCCTTGGCGCTTCCGTCGGCGACTTCAACCGCGACGGCTGGGTCGACCTCTACGTGGGAGGCTTCGAGGACTGGGAGAACCAACTGACCTTCCCGGACCTGCTTTATCTCAATGAGGGTGGCAAATCGTTTCGGCTCGCGTGGCACGATTCCCGCCACCGGGCCCGCGGGGTCACCTCCTGCGACTTCGATCAGGATTCCGACCTCGACGTCTATGTCTCCAATTACCGTCTCCAACCCAATCAGCTCTGGCTCAACGATGGCCAAGCCAATTTTGCCGATGCGGCCGATCGGCTCAATGCGGTCGGCACCACACCGGAGTTCGGCGGCGGCCACACGATCGGTTCGGCTTGGGGCGATTTCAATAGCGATGGCTTGTTCGACCTTTTTGTCGGGAACTTTGCCCACGTCGACCGCCGCGGCGACCAGCCGAAATCTCGCTTCCTCCGCAATCAGGGTTCAGCGGCAGCATTCGCCTTCGAGGATCTCGGCCCCTGCGGAGTCTTCTATCAGGAGTCTTACGCCAGCCCGGCGGCAGCGGACTTCGACAATGACGGTGACCTCGACCTGTACTTTACGACAGTTTACGAGACCGCTTCCTTTGGCAAAAAAAACAATCCTGTCCTGTTTCGCAATGAAGGCAACTGGACGTTCAGCGACCAGACTGAAGCCAATCGGCTCGCCAACCTTCCGGCAACTTATCAGGCCGCTTGGTCCGACTTTGACCACGACGGCGACCTCGACTTGCTCACCGCTGGCAAGCTATTCGTCAACGAGTCCGCCCCGGGTAATTGGCTCCAGCTCAACCTGATCGGCAATGGCAGCTCCAGCAATCGGGCTGCCATCGGCGCGCAGGCGAGAGTCCAGCTTGCCGACCGCGCCGTGGTCCGTCAGGTCGAAGCCGGCACGGGACAAGGCAATCAAAACGACTTCACGCTGCACTTTGGGCTCGGATCACAGACTGAGCCGGTGGTGGTCGAGGTGCAATGGCCCGACGGAACCAGCACGCGAACCGCTCCGCTCGCGGTGCGGCAAATCCATGCGATTGAACAACCGAAGTAAGGGCACGCGACTTTCCTACTCCAGCGCAATGCTTGTGGAGTGGGCTCTCCCAGGCGTGGCCCCATGCTCCGCTTTGCAGCAAATCTTCGGCCGACCGTTGAGCAGTCAGAAAATTTGCCTTTTCGCGAGGCGACTGCTCTAATCGGCGGCGGGAGCGCGAGCCTGCGAAGGAGCGTCCGCCCATTCGACCGCTCCCGCTCAATCGCAAGACCAACGGAGGTTCCCGCATGTCGCTCCCACACAGGCCGTCCCCACAGCAACCGGGCCGCCGTCAATTCCTTGCCGCCAGCGGCTCCGCTCTCCTGGCCACTGCCTCGGGTTTGGCAACGTCGGGCTTGGTCTTGCCCGGAAATTCAGCGGCCACAGCCTTTTTTCCTGAGCGCCAGAAGCTGAGCTTGCCGGTCGACAGCGAAACGCTGGTCCAGCAGCTTTTTTCCAGCCTCAGCGAAGCTCAACGAAAAACAATCTGTTTTGATTTTGAAAACCCCTTGCGAAGGCAGATCGATGCCAACTGGCATATTACCCCAGCCCGCATCAACAAGGACTTCAGCGGCGAACAACAGGATTTGATCAAACAGATTTTTCGGCAACTGCACAGCGAAGAGTATGCTGACAAAGTTCTGGCTCAAGTGGAGCACGACAGCGTCGATGTGGGTGGCTTCGGCAACTGCTCGGTTGCCCTGTTCGGACAACCGGGAAGTGGAAAGTTCGAGTTTGTCCTGACCGGACGCCACGTGACGCGGCGGTGCGATGGCGATAGTTCCAGCGGCACGGCCTTCGGGGGCCCTATCTTTTACGGTCACGCCGCTGAAAGCTTTGACGAAACGGCCGCCCACCCGGGGAATGCTTATTGGTTTCAGGCCCAACGCGCAGGTGAACTTTTCCAGGCGCTCGATGGGCGACAACGCAAATTGGCGCTGCTGGATCACTCTCGCGGTGAAAGCGGCAGCGAGACGGTAAAACTGGCCGGTCGCGACCAATTGCGAGGCTTGCCGTTCAGCGAGCTGAGCGCGGATCAGAAGCGATTAGCCCAAGGGGTGCTCAATGATTTGCTGGC
>JAJTFE010000243.1 GCA_021298375.1 Blastopirellula sp.
CGGGAACCACTCGTTCCAGTATTCCCCACCTGCATGCCACATCGCCTGGACAGCATAATAATGCGAGTAAAAATAATGGCCGCTGTTAGCCTGTCCGGCGTTTCCCTTCAGCCACTTCAGCGCCTTTTCGACCTGTTCGCCTTCGTAGATCCCGGCGCTGTAGAGCGAAGTGACTCCGGCTGCGGTCATGGCGAAGGTCGTGTGGCCGCTTTGAATCGTGTAACGGAAACTGCCATTGGAGTTCTGGCTTTTCTTGACGTAGTCGATGCATTTTTCCCGGACCTTGTCGGGAACTTCAATCCCCGAATCGCGCGAACCCCGCAAACCCATGATTTGGCAAACCGTGATCGACAGATCGGCATCGCTTTTGACCGGTTGGTAGCGCCAGCCACCCTGGTCGTTTTGGCACTTGCAGGTCATGGCGACCGCTTTCCGCAGCTTGTCGCCAATCTCGGCCTTCTGGGTCATGCCGTAGGCTTGCGAGAGGAAGAGCATCGAGAAGCCGTGACCGTACATGTTCTCCGAAGCCATGTTGTCTGAGCGGGCGATGTAGCCTTCGTTGCTCACGTTGCTCAGGACAAACTCGACGCACATGTCGATCTGCTTGCCATACTTTCCCTGTCCGGGCGAGCTGCCCGAGCACATCATCGCCAGCCCCCCCAGAGAGCAGGTGGCAACGCCGCCGGGGTATCCACTGGTGCCAAACGCGCCGCGGTTTCGCCCCGATTTGACTTGGCGATTGGCCAGAAAGTCCAAAGCGCGATCGACGGTCCGCTGGGCTTCCGGCGTCAACAGTTCGGCTGGTGACTTTTCGTTGGGGGAAGCTTTCCGGTCGGGAGTTGCCGACCGTAGTGGCTCGGCAACCAGTCCTCCGGGCCATGAGGCCAACCCGCCACCTGCTGCCATGCCGGCGAGGGCAGCGGTCAGCTGGCGATTAAATTGCCTGCGATGCATGGGGACGGCTCCGTTGAGGTTCGGGGGCTGGGCAGCGGCTTGATTCGACGACGCCACTGACTCAATCTTAGATTTTTCGCCGGGCCGCGTCAAAAGAGCTCGGGCGTTAAGTCTCCCCGAAAGTCGGCTTTTGCGCGAAAGCTCCTGAAGAAATTTCCTGCCCTGCACCCGGGAGGCCACCGATTCGGGCAAAGATGCAGGGGAAGGATGCGGGAAAAACTTGGGGAAAAACGCCAATCGTCGCAGGTCGGGCGTGCTGATTGACCAGCTCGCAGGGCGGCTGATAAGCTTGGCGAACGTTTCGGAACGGCACGGAACCGAGTGGCTCACGCCCGAGCTGCCCGGGAGAAATGAACGCGACCGGTAAACTCCGGCAGCCCGGTTCCTTCTGTCGCCAAACGTCCTCCCGAAATATGGCATGCAAACCTCAGGAAGCGCGAACATGAGCCTCGCCTCGACCTCGATCTCGCAATTGGCGATCAACACCATCCGAACCCTTTCGATGGATGCCGTTCAGAAAGCCAACAGCGGTCACCCCGGGACCCCAATGGCGCTGGCGCCTGTCGCCTATGAACTCTGGACCAATTGGCTGAACTACGACCCCGACCACCCCCACTGGCCGGCTCGTGACCGCTTTGTTCTCTCCTGTGGCCACGCCTCGATGTTGCTCTATTCCCTGCTGCACCTCAGCGGCGTGAAGCGCAGCGACGGCGGAGAGGAACTCTCGGTTTCGATCGAAGACATTCGCAACTTTCGCCAGTTGCACAGCCCCTGCGCGGGGCACCCCGAATTCGGCGAAGTGACCGGCGCGGAGACGACGACCGGCCCTTTGGGTCAGGGGTGTGCCAACAGTGTCGGGATGGCGGTCGCTGCTCGCTGGCTGGCGGCCCGCTACGAGCGGCCCGGCTACGAAGGGCTGCTCAATCATCGCGTGTTCGCCCTGCTCAGCGACGGCGATGTGATGGAAGGGGTCGGTTGTGAAGCCGCCTCGCTCGCCGGACATCTGCGACTGGGAAATCTCTGTTGGATCTACGACGACAATCGCATCACGATCGAAGGGAGTACCGACCTGGCGTTCACGGAGAATGTGGGCGCCCGCTTCGAGGCGCTCGGTTGGCGGGTTTACTATGTCGAGGACGCCAACGACCTCGCCTCTTTGGCCGGGGGATTCAAGTCATTTGAGGCCTCGGACGCTCGTCCCCTGCTGATCATTGTGCGCAGCGTCATTGGCTACGGTGCACCAAAAAAGCAAAACACGGCCGCTGCCCATGGAGCGCCCCTGGGCAAAGAGGAAGTCGCCGCAGCCAAAGCCTATTACGGTTGGAGTGAGCCCGAGTTTGCGGTCCCGGGCGAAGTGGCTGAGCACTTTCGCGAAACGATCGGCAGGCAGGGGGCCGAGCGCTATCTGGCGTGGGCCGATCTCTGGGCCCGATATCGCGCCGAGTTTCCAAAAGAAGCGGCTGAGCTGAAGCTGATCTGGAACCGCGAATTGCCTTCGGACTGGGAGGCTGCGGTCGAGTCTTTCGATGCCTCGGGCAAGCCAAATGCCACCCGAAACTGGTCAGGCAAAATTCTCAACGTCGTCGCTGATCAGATCCCTTGGCTGGTGGGAGGCTCGGCTGACTTGGCCGAGTCGAACAAGTCGCTGATCGAGTCAGCCGATGCCGGGCACTTTGCGGCAGGTAGCCATGGAGGTCGCAATTTTCATTTTGGAGTTCGCGAGCACGCCATGGCCTCGGCTTGTAACGGCATGGCACTCAGCGGCCTCCGTCCGTACTGTGCCACGTTTTTTGTTTTCACGGACTACCTCCGCCCGGCCCTTCGGCTCAGTGCCCTGATGCACCTCCCCGTGCTCTACATCATGACCCACGACTCGATTGGACTGGGGGAAGATGGGCCCACGCACCAACCAGTCGAGCAACTCGCCGCCTGTCGCGCCATCCCGAACCTGCTGGTCTTCCGCCCGGCCGATGGAGCGGAGACGCTGCAGGCCTACGCGGCGGCGATTGCCGAATCGCGCCGCCCCAGCATGCTGGTCCTGACCCGCCAGAACGTCCCGACGTATGACCGCCAAAAATTCGCCAGTGCCGCCGGTGTCCGCCAGGGTGGTTATGTTCTCTGGCAACCGCAGCCCCACTGCGATGTGATCCTGATCGGCACCGGCAGTGAACTGGAAATCTGTCTCCAGGCAGCCGAACAGTTGCTCGCGGCGGGCATCGCTCCGCGAGTCGTCAGCCTCCCCTGCTGGGAGCTGTTCGACGAACAGCCCGCCGAGTATCGCGAATCGGTTCTCCCAGCGGCTTGCACCCGGCGCATCGCCGTGGAAGCAGCCAGCGACTTTGGCTGGCACAAGTACCTCGGCACGAGCGGAGCCTTTGTCGGAATGAACTCCTTCGGAGCCTCGGCCCCCTACGATAAACTTTATCAGCACTTCGGGATCACAACCGATCGGGTTGTGGCGACCGCGCGGAAGATGCTGGGGCGATAGTCTTCAGGCATGTGGTAGACTGTTCGCAGGGTTGGCCGTCGGGCTGACGGCCCCAATTCGAGCGACAGGATCACTGCCATGGCAACCCAACCTGAAACTGGCTCACTCGGCGAACAAATTCGCCGCCTCGGGCCCTGGCATCAGGACATTCAATTAACTGAAGAATTCAGCACCGGGCAGGTCTTTTCGCCCGATGGACGACTCAGTCGCGAGGCGAACCGCAACGTCTCGCTGCTCACGCTGAGAGATAACTTCGTCGAGCACATTCTGCACGTTTACCCGGAGGGATTGCGAGGTAAACGGTTTCTGGACTGCGCCTGCAATGCGGGAGGATACTGCTTTTGGGCGCGCGAACTCGGGGCCGACTTTGCTTTTGGCTTCGACATTCGCGACCACTGGATCGAACAGGCGAGGTTTGTCCAGCAGCAGCGGAACGTGGCGCCCACCGATCGGATCAAGTTTTCGGTTTGCGATCTGTACGCGCTCGAGGAAAAGCGGCTGCCCCAATTTGATGTGACCCTGTTCAAAGGGATCTTCTACCATCTCCCCGATCCAATCACCGGTTTGCGGATTGCTTCCGAATTGACCCGCGAGATTCTGATCTTCAATACGCAAACCGGTTGGGGCGAGCCCGATGGATTTCTCAAGCCGGGCCTCGAGGACACCCGGGCCCTGATGTCAGGAGCCTATGGACTCAACTGGCGTCCCACTGGGCCGGCAACCATGATTCCAGTGCTGCGCTGGCTCGGTTACCGCACGGCGAAGCTGATGTTCTTTCGTCAGCAAAAAAACAACCCCGACGGGAATCTGGGGCGGATGGAGATCTGGGCTTCCAAAGTGCCCGGCCTGCTCGACAAGTATGAAACCCAGCGCACTCTCTTTGACGAGTAACGCGGAAGAAGAGTTCGGAATGCGGATAAACAACTCGGCCGGTGGTCATCGAATTCGATCCGAATGCAAATCCGACGAACGCTCAGTAGGGTCGCTTGCCGACCTCGGGACGAAATGAGGTCCGGGTCTCAGGCACCAGCAGCACCTGGCCGCTGCGCACATCGATCATTCGCCAGCCCGCCAGTTTTTCCAGCGGACCGTTGACGGCAATCCAGTTCCGCAAGGCATCGATCTTCTGCTGTCCGGTGGCCGGGCGACTTTGGGGATTGCCGTTGCACTTACGGGAGTCCCTGCCGGCCAGTAGAAGACGACGCGGTAAAGCCCCAACTCCTTCCACGATGATTGCAAGTCGCGGCAAATCTCGGCCGCCCGCTCAATCCGCTCGTCCTCTACTCGGCTCCACTCGCCCCCCTCCACTCGCGGTTGATGCACATTGATCCTCAACCAATCGGCGCTCTCCTCCGTGACGACGAGCGGTTGTCCGATCTGAACCGCCTGCCGATCGAGCCGTTGATAGCGCCCATTTCCCAAGTCGAGCAGGCCAACCGGTTGCCGGAAGGCGACGTCAATCTTCAACCCGTCTGCAGACTTTTCGATTCGTCGAATCGTGTCG
Source organism: Blastopirellula sp. (assembly GCA_021298375.1). GTDB lineage: Bacteria > Planctomycetota > Planctomycetia > Pirellulales > Pirellulaceae > BJ22. The sequence goes on from JAJTFE010000243.1 coordinate 4,947, forward strand.
ACGTAGGGAAGTCTTCAGAACTGTTCCGCCGCAATCTCGACCAGATCCTTGCTGAGCAGGCTCAAGCCTTGTGCATTCAACTGCTCTGCCAGATGCACTTCAGGCTGACCGGGTACCCACTCATTGGCCGGCGGCAACTCGATTTTCTCCGGCGAGAGCGCGTAGCGGGCATGGTCTGGAAATGATTCGCCATACTCTTCCCAGAGCCAAGAGGCAGTCACCATGATTCCGAGCGTCGCGCCGACAAAGACGACGAAGGGATGGGTCAGCCAGCGGGCCAGACGAAAGCCCTCGGCGATTCGCCCCTCGCTCGCTTGCCGCGTCTGCTTTTTCGCAACCACTGTTCGCCTCGCTGGAGATGTAATGTCCCGATTCGGAACCTTGACTCTCTGGAACTTATCGACCAGACCGCTGCCTGCCATTTGCTCGAGTCGATTCAATCGGCGCAACCGGAACGGCCAGTGCAGACGTCAGGCTGGTTGGCAGGAGGTGTGCAGATAAAGCGAGTGAGCCGCCGAGCGAGGGGAGCTTGGCAACCCTGCTCCCTCCGCGCTCCGCAAGAAGCTGCCCGCCGTCGTCGGGGGGGCTTTGACCCACGATTCGGCTACTTGCCCGCGACTGGGTCCGCGGCGGGCCAGGCGAGGTCAATGATCACCGGACGATGGTCCGAGCCTGCCTTGGCACCGACCTGGCGACGGAGCACGCTTACTCCCGGGGTAACCAGTGCATGGTCGATTGGGATCGCCAGAAATGGCATCCCGTCAGGGCTCCAACTCGGCTGCAAGCCAAATCCCTGCCGGCTGTCGCGCAGGCTGGTACGGGCCAAAAATTGTCGCATGTCCTGGGACCAGGTCGTGCAATTGAAATCGCCGACAACGACGCGCTCGCAGGGATCGGAAACCAATTCTTCCGCGAGCGCCTTAAACTGCCGGTCGCGGAGGGCGAGTTGGGAATTGCCCAAGGGATTAATCAGGTGGGCAGCGACAATTTCCAGCGGTCGACCGGAAAGCTCGACCGTTGCCCGGAGCACCGGCATTTCAGCCGCCTCCGGCATTCGCGGAACATCCCGCGGAGCCCGCAGCGGCA
>JAJTFE010000244.1 GCA_021298375.1 Blastopirellula sp.
TTTTAAAGCAAGCCCCTTGGTTGCGGAGACCTCAGCCAGAAACATTCCAGTCCACTCACGGTCGCGTCTTAAATGACAGCCTGCTCCCGTTGCCTTCAAGTCGATTTCAACGGTGGCTGCTCGCCCCGCTCGAAGCCAGACTCCAGGAATATCGGTGCAAGCCAGCCAGCCTCACCGACGAACGCGGGCTGCCTGCGCTGCCTGACGCCGACTCTCAATCGCGTCACCAATTTCGGCAGCCAGCGATGGCGACCGTTTCAGCAGGTCGTCGATCGACTCGCTATCGAAGACCGGGACTTTTAAATCGTTCACGGCCCGAATCCCGATCTCGTCGGTTGCTCCACCGATCGCAACCTGATTCCCAAAGCACTCACCCGGCCCGATTTCGCCAATTTCGATCACTTTGCCGGCGCTGTCTCGCGTCGTCAGTTCAGCCTTGCCTTTGACGATCAAGGCAAAGCCCTCAAACCTTCGGCCAATCGCCTGAATGGTTTCTCCAGCCGCGTACTCCAAAACGCCCGGGGCATGTTCCACTTCATCCTTGACGGCGGCCTGAAAACGCACGTGCTCGCGCAGCAGTTCTGCCGGAGTCGTGGGCGGCGGGCTGGCACTTTCGCCCGGGCCGTATTCAAACGCGGTCGGAAACCGCCGCCAACTCCTGCTGTCGAGCGACCGAGAAGACCAGCTTGTAAATCACCGAAAAATCGGGATAGCTTGCTGTTCGCACGACTGGAGCCGGCTCAGCCAGCACACCCGGCGTCGTCCGCAACAACTCGCCCATCACCTCCTTGACCCGGTTTGGGGGATCGTCGTAACTGAAGCCCATCTCCAACACCTCAGTCCGCACGGTCGTCGGCCGCGACAGATTGCTGAACGCATCCTTGTACAGCGATACGTTCGGCACAATCCGCAGCTCGCGCGTCGGCGTCTCGATATGCACCGAGCGCCAATTGATTTCGATTACCTTGCCCGTCGTCCCATCGGCCACCACATAATCGCCAACATTCAGCGGACGCTCAAACAGCAGCATCAACCCCGAGACAATGTTGCCCAGCGGTTCCTGCAACGCCAAACCGATCACTACCGAACCGACTCCCAGCGCCGTCAGGGCATTGGTCAGTTCGTAACCCCAAACCTTGGAGTAAATGAACATCGCTCCAATCGCGACCAGCAAGGCTCGCGATAGATCCCGAAACAGCTTCGGCACGCGCGCCCGCCACGACGCACTATCCCGCGTCCCAAACACCAGGTCATTAACCACTCCGAGCAGGGCATACAGCAGAAAGACCAGGAAGATCGTCTGTACCACGCGGACGAGCGTGTTCTCTTCCGCCAGTCCCAGGACGTAGCGACAAAACACGAGAGCCGCGAGGCACGGAATCACCAGGTTGCGAACCGTTCGCAGCGTCCGCCCCACAGCAAGTTCACGCCGCTCGCAAAACGAAATTGCTTCATTCAGCAGCAGCAAGACCGCAGGAAACCCGATCGCCAGCCCGACCGCGGGCCAAAAATTTGTCAGCTCTTGTCCCAGAAATTCATTCATGTTCTCTGCTCCCGGTTCGCGCTCGGTTCACCGCTCAGGCCGTCACTTGCCAGGCTTCCAACGGCTCTTTCCCAGGAAGCTCAACGCTGACCGGCCCGCTGAACTGGAACTGCTCCCCCAATCGGTCGCGCACCGGACGAGTCACCCGAATCGCCGCTCCTGGCGATCCCGCCAGTCGCTTGGCGATCGCCACCGTGTCGCCCCAGAGGTCGTAAAGGAATTTCCGTCTGCCAACCACGCCACCCACGACTGGCCCCGCGTTAACGCCGACGGCCAAGTGCAGGTCAGCCGTTTGCTCCCGATTAAAAATCGTGATCGTCTTTCCCATCTCCTGTGCGAACTGAATCACGCGTCGGGCATGATCGGGACGATTCACCGACAACCCGCACACGGCGAGGTACGACCCGCCAATGGTCTTCACCTTTTCAATGCCAAACTTCTCGGCCGCTTCGTCGAAAGCGGAAATCAAGTCACCCAAAATCGATAACGCCTTCGATTCGCCCAGCTCGTGGCCCAGCTCCTCCATTCCCTGAATCTCTGCAAACAGCACCGAGACATCCGCAAATTGCCGACTGGCTCGCTCGTCCCCCTCCTGACGCTGAGCCACTGCCGACGCCGGGAGGATACTCAACAGCAGTTCCTGATTCTCACGCACCTGCGACTCAAGTTTATCCGTTTGCGACCGGATGCTCTCGGCCATCTGGTTGAAGACCTTGCCCAGTTCACCGAACTCGTCGCGCGAGTCAATTTGGACTTTGACGTTGGTCTCGCCGGCCCCCAAACGCCGGGCCCCTTGCGTCAGCAGCCGCAGCGGCCGCGTCAACATGCTCGAAAAGGCCAGCGCCAAAAGCGTCACTGCCAATGCAATTCCGCTGGCCAAGTTCAGAATATCGCGGCCAAGTTTGCGGATCGGTGCCTCGGCTTCGTCCTTATCCAGCTCTGCCAGCACACCCCAGCGGAGCGAATCGAGCTCCAGGGGGCCATAAGCGCTGAGCACTTTCTGGTTGCGATAGTCGGTGACTTCCATCAAACCCGAGCGGCCTCGCAGGGCCTCAGCGGCACTCTCCGAGTCGATCGGCAGCGAGCAGATTACGTTTCCCTTCGCTTGAATCTCCTTGACCACGCGTTCGCTCATCCCGTTGGCCCGAAGCGTCTGCAGAAATCCCTCTGGCTGCTCAATCATGAACCGCGAGCGACTGCGCATCGTCTTGTCGGGTCCAACCAGATAAACCTCACCGGTTTCCCCCAGCCCTTCAGCTTTCCAGATTCCCGTCACCTCGGAGCTCTCCGCCTTCAGCTCATCGACCCCGGTCAGAACCTTGTTGAAGCTGTTGATCGGGAACTGCAGAACAAGCAGGCCAACGTTGCGCGAACCATCAAAAATTGGGCTGACCGCAAAGCCCATCGGCTTGCCGAGACTGGGTCGATACGGCTCGAAGTCGGCAATTTTAAAGTCATCGCGGTCGCGGAGAGACCGCATGCTGCGAACCTTCTCGGCCATCAGCGTGTTGGAGTAGGGACCAGTTGCCAGATTGGTTCCAAACTCGGTCGTCTTTTGGTAGCTGTAAACGATGTCCAGGGTATCAGCGTCAACCAGCATGATATCTTCAAAGCCAAAGATCTTTGCCGCCCGATCGAACAGGCGATGATACTGCGTGTGAACCTGGGAATAACGGGATTGATCGCTGGTCGATTGCTCGAGCAGATGGTTCTGCTCATAAGGTTGGTCGTTGGCGACGATATAGTGGTACTGCAGGTAGCGTGCTGCGTTTCCGGTCGGCAGATACTGCTCAAGCACCGGCTTGCCATCCAGATTGGCCTGCAGTGCGGGCAGGAACTCAGCCGAGTAGAACCCCGTCAGCTTGGCCGCCTCGACCTCACTTAGCTGTGCGGCATCGAGTTCGCGGTAGGCTTGAATGAACGCCTTGGTTCCCTCGATTGCAGCAACGCTGTCCGAGATTGCGATCACTTGGTCGCGGAGCCCCTCGAGCATCGCCTTGAGCGTAGCCGTTTTGGCCGCGCGGACGCCGGTCAATTGGTTCTCGATTTGGTGGACCAAGGCGCTTTTGGCTGAGAGGTAGGCGGTCCAGGCGATAATTCCGATCGAGAGCAGGCTGACCAGCAGCAGCAAGAGGATCATTTTGGACTGAATGCTGAGTCGATTCATACCGAAAATGTGAGTGGAACTCAGGGGTGAGACGAATCAGAACGGGACTCCAGCCCGCGTCCTAAGGGCCCTCCAGTATAGTCCCGCTGAGTCAGTTTTCGGCCGGCCCCATACACTCCGCGCGCGATCATTTCACGAGTCGGACCATTGGCCCCGCAGCATTTCCTGGGCCCTTTGAGTGAATTGGCCGCCCCCCCGGTCACTAGCGAGGAGCCGGGCAAGTAATTCCACTCAATGCCGCTCGCCACCGCCGAACTCCCACCCCACCGCGAAGACCTCAACGCCAGGACCCCGCTACCAAGACCCCACGGCCATGGCCGCTGCATCGGCCGAAGGCTGACTGCCCAGCCACACTCGGGATGAAATACTGATTTCCGAGGTCGCCACATCGAGGGGGTGTCGCTCGATAAACCGCGCTTGCCCTAGACTAAAGGCTTGAGTGGCCCCGGCCTGCAGGTTAAAGCTTGTTCAAGCGGGCGGTGAGCCAACTCGAGGCCTCGCTTCTGACTATTTGAGAAATGAGTTGTTGTGATGCGTGCATTGCCTTGTCGCGTTTACCTTGTCATCTTCGCTGGTCTTTTGACGATCAATTTATCGCACTGCCTTGCGTCGGAGACTGGCCTGCGGCCGATTGACGGATCCGGACTGGAGAAACTGGCCTCAGCTGAATCGCCCTTGCCGGCCGAAACCCGAATCGCCTTTTTTGGTGATTCGATCACCATGCAGGGAGGTTTTATTGACCGGATTCAGCAGGCCTTGGAGAACCGAAGTGCGGCGAACAAGCAGGCCCCGAATCAGCTTTTCCGGCATGGTCTTAATGGCGGCCGAGTGCCAACGGTCCTCGCGGGAGAAAGTCCCTGGGGCAAGCTGGGCGGCAGCATGGCCGAGTTAATTGCCAATGAGCGGCCCGGTCTGCTGGTGATCTACCTCGGCGTCAACGATGTCTGGCACGGCGAAAAAGGCACGAAACCGGAGGAGTATGAAGCCGGACTGCGGTCGATGCTGGAGCTTGGAAAGAAAGCCGGAGCGAAAGTGATCCTCTGCACACCGAGTATCATCGGCGAGGAGCTCACGGGAAATCAGCTGAACCAAGTCTTAGGGGAATATGCGGAAATCGTGCGCCGCGTGGGCCGCGAGGAGAGCCTGACGCTGTGCGATCTGCACGCCGTTTTTTTAGCTGAACTAAGTCGCGTCAATCCGAATAACGAACATCAGGGCAAGCTGACTTATGACGGCGTGCATATGAATGATGCGGGGAACCAGCTGATTGCGGAGGAGTTGGCCAAGGCAATCGTCCAAACGTTTGAAAGGTAGCCGGCCTGGTCCTCGCGCCAGCCCCCGGTTCTCTTCTTCCCCTCAGCCGGGTCCTCGCGCCAGCCCCCGGTTCTCTTCTTTCCCTCAGCCGGGTCTTCGCGCCAGCCCCCGGTTCTCTTCTTTCCCTCAGCCGGGTCCTCGCGC
>JAJTFE010000245.1 GCA_021298375.1 Blastopirellula sp.
TTTCGGGACGAGCGGGTGTCGATGGCCAACCGCTTGCTGACCCTGCAAAACCTCGACTCTCCGATCAAATTCCTCGCCGTTGCGAGCAAGGTGTTTGCCCGCGGACCGGGGATTGCCGGTCGACCCAGCATGGTCGTTCGGGGCGGAGAGTTTGGCACGGTCAACTCGACTCTGATTGCCCTCGGCAAAAAGCCGCGAGACGCGATTTACCAATACGCGGCCGGCGCTCCCGACCAGGCCAAGTACGAGGACTACTCGCCCATGTTGCGGGACATCCTCAGCCGCGGGATTCGTGAATCGCGATCCTCCAAGGCTACCGTCTAGGACGTTTCGGTAGTCTTTGAGTCCGGGTTATCTGGGCGTTCGGGCCATTTTGCCTGTTGTCCCTGTTTCCATCATCTGAAATTCAAGCCCACCGGTCATTGAGCCTCACGGCAACGGTTGGGCTTTTTTTCTGCGCCTCGGCCGCGGCGCGGCGACTTCCGTTTGCTGGTACAGCCAGGCATTGCCTCGTTTTCCCTGCTGGCAAACCGCCCCAATTTCCCGCAGCACGTAGGCAACCCGCTGGGCAACCCCGCGGCTGACCCCAGCCTGCCGGGCGAGCAAACCCGTATCCCAAACCGGTGGCAGCTCCGGGGGCAGGAGCCGCAATAAATCCTCGGCCCGCTCAAACACTTCGCACCCATGCCAGGTAGTGTAGCTCCGATCGGCCACCTGAAAATCGTTTTGCCGCCAGCGTCTCCGCCGGCCATGGCCGGGAAACCGAATTTCTTCCACATCCAGCAGTGGCACGATCAACCGCAACTGCGGATGAGGAAAGACCCGCCGAAAGTAAAGTAACTCCTCGAAGATATCGAAAATCGTCCCGCGATAGGGACTCCAGCGCTGGTCGACAATCTGCCCACCCGGGCCAGTCAACTTGACCAGCCGCTTCCGCACCACCAACGGCTTGATGATGTCGAGTCGATGCTTCCGCTCCAGCAGTTCGGCACATTTCCTCCAGATCGCCGCCAGACTGCTGTGCTGAATCTCGATCAGCCTCCGACCGGTCACGACATCGATCCGGTACCGCCCCAGCCGCTGCTCGAACTTGGACTTAGGCCCCGCAAAAGCAAGTTTCAATTGTCGATGCAGCGTCGTTTCCATCTTTGCTCCGGCCGCGAATCCCGTCCCGCTCTGCTCGTTTCTATCAGATCGCCTTTCCTGCCAACAACGCCAGTCGGCTGCGGCCCCGGTCGCACCAGCGGCGCGGCGCCGATTCGCATTGCCCAAATCCTCCTTTTTCGCCAAGATTGAATTCGCATCAAAAGTCGTTTTTCTGAGCCCCTTCCTTAAACCCGCCTGGTTTGATTGGTGTTGGAACCGACTGTTTCAAACCAGATTGATGATCCCCGGAGCCCACCGCATGTCTCTCGCTACCAGTCCCCACCTGACCACTCCCCAAACTGCTCGCCCGACGGGAATCTTCGAGGAGATTACGCACTGCATCGGGAACACCCCGCTGGTCCGCTTGCGACGCGTCACCACCGACTGCGTCGCTGAAGTGATCGCCAAAGTCGAAAACATGAATCCGCTCTGGAGCGTCAAGGACCGCATCGGCCGAGCGATGATCGATGCCGCAGAACAGGCTGGCTTGATCGGGCCGGACACGGTCATCGTCGAACCCACCAGTGGCAACACCGGCATCGCTCTGGCTTACGTCTGCGCGGCCCGCGGCTACAAACTGAAAGTCTTCATGCCCGAGAGCATGACGATCGAACGGCGCCGACTGCTCAAAGCCCTCGGCGCGGAGGTCAACCTGACTCCCGCTGCCGAAGGGATGGGAGGTGCGGTCCGCCGCGCCACGGAACTGGCGAGTTCGGACAAGAATTACTTCATGCCCCAACAGTTCAAAAACCCCGCCAACCCGGAAATCCACCGCCGCACCACCGCGGAAGAAATCTGGCGCGATACCGCCGGCAACGTCGACATTCTCGTCGCCGGCGTCGGCACCGGTGGCACCATTACCGGCGTCTCGGAAGTCCTCAAGCAGCGGATTCCGGGCTTCAAGTCGATCGCTGTCGAACCTGCCGCGAGCCCTGTCATCTCCCAGTTCCGCTCCGGACAGGAAATCAAGCCAGGTCGCCACACGATTCAAGGAATCGGAGCCGGCTTTGTGCCCGACATTCTGAATGTCGACATCATCGACGAGATCATCCAGGTCAAAGACGAAGACGCCGTAGATACAGCGAGGCAACTCGCAACGCGCGAGGGCCTGTTCTGCGGAACCAGCTGCGGAGCAGCCGCTTGGGCCGCCCTGCAAGTCGCTCGTCGTCCTGAAAACAAGGGCAAGCGAATCGTGGTCGTGCTCCCCGACCTGGGCGAACGCTACCTCTCCACCGCGCTCTATCCGGCCGAGTAAACGCCCGCGGTCAACGTCAGAATTCTCATTCCCGGGCCGGCGTCCGCGCCGAGTCGGCTGAGCCCCGCGTATCCCGCCCGGGTTCTCATGCCCCGCCGCGGACTTGAGCCCCACAGTGCACTCATACCCCACAGTGCACTCACCCTCGAAGGCGGTCCAGGTAGAACTCCAACAAGCGCCGATTGGTGCGCCGGGCCGCGTCGATTTCGCCCAGTAATTGCTGCGCACGGTCGCGCCGCATCAGGTAGGTTAATTTGCTCAGAAATTCGGGCTGTTCAACCAGCTCAACATGGGGCATCTCGGTCGACAGCCGCAAGGCGGTCTCGACACTTCGCAGCAGCAGGTACGCTCGTTCCAGATCGGCTGCATCGCTGACCTGCAAAAACCCCTCTGCTGCCAGCAACCGCAGCCCATCCACCGTGGAAGCCGTCCGCATCTGCGGAGCCGCTCCCATCTGCCGCATCAAAAAGAGCTGGACCAGAAACTCCACGTCAACCGTTCCCCCGGCTGCTCGTTTCAAACTCCATTTGGGAGCTGCTTCCTGCATCCGCAAACGCATCTGCCAGATTTCATCGACCACGCCCGGGTCCCACTCGACCGCCGCGATTGCCTCGGAGACCAGCTGCTCCCAGCCTGCTTGAGCAAGCCCCTCCGCCACAACCACGCGCGACTTGCAGAGCGCCAACCGCTCCCAAGCCTGCCCCTGTCCGCTGGAGAAGTAACGCCGCAAGCCCTCACTGGAAACGGCCAGGGCTCCGCTCTTGCCGGTCGGTCGCAGCCGGGCGTCGATCTCGTACAGCCGGCCATAGGGCCCGGCGTGCGTGATGAACTTCGTGACTTCGGAAGCCCATAAGCTGAAGAAGTGCTGATTGCTCGTCTGCCGGTCCGGATTGGCGTGCTGTGTTTCCCCTTCGCCCTCGTAGAGAAAAATCAGGTCGAGGTCGCTGTGGTAATTCAGTTCCCGCCCCCCCTGCTTCCCACAGGCCAGGATCGCGTACCCCGCCGCGCGTCGCTCGACGTCCAGATACGGCACTCCAAAGCGTTCGCAGAGTCGCTGGTATTTGTCTCGCGCCACTCGCTCCAAACAGGTATCCGCAATTGCCGTCAGTGCTTGGGTAACCTCGCTGACACCGGCCCAGCCCAACAAGTCCTGCACTCCAACCCGCAATTGCTGCGCCTGCCGGAAACTGTGAATGATCGGGTCGAGCTGTTCGGCTCCGCGCAGCAAATCCTCCAGATGTGCACGCAGCCACTCGCTTTCCGGCAAGCCTTGCATCAGCAGGGAATCGACCAATTCGTCAATCATCCCCGGATTATTTCGCAGAATGCTGACCAGATAATCAGCCCCGGCGCAAAGGCGAACAAACAGCGCCAGAGCATTGGGCTGCAGGTGAAACAGCTCCCACAAAACGCCCTTGGCTCCCAACGCATCTGCCACACTCCGCAGCGAAACAATCGTCGTATCCGGCTGCGGAGTTTGGCCAATCTCCTTGAGCAGTCGCGGGAGAATCGCCGCGAGAAAGTGCTTGCAGCGGCGCGAGGGGAGGAACGGCGAGTCCTCTTCAGCCATCGCCAGCAACTGATCGTATGCGACCCTCGCCTGCCGAAAGCCGAACGGACTGAGCAACTGTTCGAGCTCAGCGGCCTCAGGCTGAGGCGCAAACAGCAGGTCAACTACCGGCGGAACTTCCGTTTCGGTTTCATCCGTAAAAGCTGCGTGCAGCAGATGATCGAGAATGCGTCGGTTAATCGCCGTGATCTCTGCGAGGTCACTCCGAAAATGCTCCAGCGGGGTCCGCCCCTTCTGTTCCTGGTAGCCCATCCGCAAAGCGACTTTCCGCAGTTCGGCCTCATGGTCCGGCAAGGTGTGCGTCTGCAGGTCGAACATGATCTGCAGACGGTGCTCCAGTTTCCGCAACCAGGCGTAGTTCTGCGTCAGCAAGGCTTCTTCCTGCAGGGTCAGGATACCTGCCTGCTGCAACCGCTCAATCGCCCGAAGGGTGTTTTGGGTTCGTACCGCGGGCAACCCGCCCCCATTGAGCAGCTGCAGGAACTGAATTGTAAATTCGATGTCCCGAATGCCGCCGTGACCGGTCTTGATATCCCGCCGCTCAACGCCCTCGACCAGAGCCCGCTTTTCAATTTGCCGCTTGAGCGACTTGACTTCCCCGATTTCAAACCGGTTCAGATGCCGT
>JAJTFE010000246.1 GCA_021298375.1 Blastopirellula sp.
GGCAGGCTATCAGCAATTCGCCGAGCTGATTCTTCCCGTGGTCCAGTCGCGGATCTATCAGCAGGCTCCCCAGCAGCCAGTGACGCCGCCAAATCTGCTGCGGGCTCGCTGGGCTGATCCCGGGCACACCTCCATTGCGCTGGAATTTGATCAGCCAGTCAACTGGGACGATTCGCTGTGTGATCAGTTCGCTCTCGATGGCAAGTCAGACTTGGTCCTCTCGGGGCGCAGGGAAGGGAAAACACTCGTTTTGCTCCTTCGCGAGGGGGCTGTGGGGAAACAGATCACTTATCTTGATAGTGATCGCTGGAGTCAGGAGAAACTGCTGTGGGGCGTCAATGGTTTGGCGGCCCTGACTTTTTGCGACGTCGACATCGAGCAGCCTTGAGCGAGTCTTTCAGTTTTCTTTTTTTGAATGTTGTGGTTCCCATGCATCAGTCTCGATTCGGATCCCGTTTTTTGTGGGTGAGATTTTTAAAGCTCGCTTTCCTGACTGTCGGAGTTTGTTTTCCCGAGGCTCCACTCTCGGCCCGATCACCCCAATTGACTCAGCAGCTGCTCGCCGAGAGCCCCGAAGAGTTGGCTGCCGATGTGCTGCGGTTTGGCGACCCGGTTCGCGGCGCGATCTGGTTCTACCGACCGGAGCTGAACTGTGCCAAGTGCCATGAGCCGGGGGCCGGCCTGCGCAGGCTGGGACCCGATTTGACCGAGCGACGGGAGGTGACATTGCCGCATTTGATTCAGGCAGTGCTCCAGCCCTCGGCAGTCATCCGGCAGGGATACGAAACGACGGTCTTGAGTCTGGTCGACGGGCGTCAGCTCTCGGGAATTGTGGTCGAGCAAAACAACCAGCGGCTGCTGCTCGATCGAATCGAGGAACCGACCGAGCCGCTCGCCGTGTCTCTGGAGGAAATCGAGGATCGAAAGCTGACCCAGCTGTCGACGATGCCTGAGGGACTGGCCAATCAGTTGGCCGATCGCAAGGAGTTCCTCGATCTCGTGGCCTATCTGAATGAGCTGGCCAAGGGGGGGCCGCCGCGGGCTGCGGAATTGCGCCCTACCACCTCGCTGGCGGCGCTGGCCCCGCTGCCCGAATACGAGTCGCACGTCGATCACCGGGGACTGATCGCCGGCTGGAATGGGGAAACGCTTCGCGAGGGAGCCGAGGTCTATCGCCTCCGCTGCGCCAGTTGTCATGGCGACTTGGCCAGCGAAGGCTCGATGCCTACGTCGTTGCGTTTTCCCAGCGGCAAGTTCAAACGCGGCAGCGACCCTTATTCGATGTATCAAACCCTGACCCACGGTTACGGGATGATGATTCCTCAGCGGTGGATGGTACCCAAGCAGAAGTACGCCGTGATCCAGTACATCCGCGAAGCCTTCCTGCGCGAAACCAATCCGAGCCAGTATGTTCCTCTGTCTGAGGCCTATCTGGCGGGCCTGCCCGCGGGTGATACCCTCGGACCCGATCCGGTCGAGTCCCGTCCCTGGACGACGATGGATTATGGACCAAGTTTGCTGAACACGATCGAGGTCTCGGAAGACCGTTCAAACATAGCCCAGAAAGGGCTGGTGATTCGCCTTGATGATGGACCGGGTGGTGTCGAGTCAGGGACTCACTGGCTGATGTACGACCACGACACGCTACGGGTCGCCGGTGCTTGGAGTGGCGAATTCATTGACTACAACGGGATTCACTTTAACGGCGTGCATGGTCAGCATCCGCGCGTCGCCGGGACGGTCCATTTGCAGAATCCGACGGGCCCGGGGTGGGGGCGACCTGCTGATGGTTCGTTTGTCGACGAGCGATTGACCGGTCGCGATGGTCGCCACTACGGTCCGCTTGAACGAGGCTGGGCCAAGTACCGGGGGCTTTACCGGTTTGGCAGACAGACCATTCTCAAGTACACCGTGGACCAGACGGAGATTCTCGAAACGCCCAGCCTGCGTTATGCGGCGGACCAGCCCCAATTTGTCCGCACGCTCAATTTTGGTCCGCGCAGCCGAGACCTCATTCTTCAAGTGGTCCGGGCGAATCGTCCTTTTGAAGCGACTCCAGCCGGGATGCTCTCGCACCAACCGGTCAGCGCTCTGGCTCCGGATGCACCGGTCCAGTTTGATGGCGCGAGCTTTTTTCAGATCGATGGAGCGGATCGCTGGAACACTTCCGACCGCGACTTTTCCATAACCGCCCAGATCAAGACAAAGGCTGATGGAACGATCATCTGCAAGACGCGTAATCAGGAGCAATGGGTCCCAATGGGGCAGAGTCTGTTCCTGCGGGACGGTCGCCCGACCTTTGATGTCGGCTGGGTCGGCGCCGTGCAAGCCAACCGCGCGGTCAACGATGGAGAGTGGCATGAAGTTGCCGTGACCTGGACCGCGATGGACAGGCGAATCCGGTTTTTCGTTGATGGTCGGCCAGCGGGAGATGGAGAACTGGGCGTGAAGCAGCCGCTTCGCGATGCGGTGCTTCGAATCGGCGCGACGAATGATAACTTTCCCGAACGCAGCTACCTCCAGGGCGAGCTGAGGGCGGTTCGTATTTTTGACCGCGCGCTCTCCGCAGACGAATTGAGTCAGGTAGAGCAAAGAGACGCGCAGCGTCCACTGGCCAGCTGGGCCGAGTTTACCGGGCCGATCGTGACTGCTGGACCAGTTGATTCGGTGTTGGGAACGGCTGAACGCCGCGGTCGGGGTGCAGAGGCGACCAATGCGCCTCAAGGCCTGCTGGTCTCGGCCTACAGCAACCTGGGACAGGTCTCGCGAGAGCAATGGATCGCGGATGCCGAGGGGACTCTGCGGCTGCGGATTCCGGCCGGTGCAGAGCCGCTGCGGCTCAGCCTGGCAATGACCTCGCTGACGGCCGCCGCGGACCTGGAGAAAGTCGCTGCGGCGTTGGCATCAGACCCGCCGCGGCCGACGGATTTGGAGCCGCTGACTCGAGGTGGTCCGGCCAATTGGCCCAAACTGGAAGTGACCGAGATCCAGCAGGGAGCGGGGAGCGGTCCCTTTGTCGTCGACGTACTGCAGCATCCGGAACAGAACAGTGGAAACTGTCGCCTGCGATTGACGGGTCTCGATTTCCATCCGACCGATGTCGACGCGCTCGTCGTCTGCGATTGGGATGGAAGTGTCTGGATGGTTCGGGGTACCGGCCAAATTGGACAGAAAGCCAAAATCACTTGGCGCAGGATCGCGGCCGGGCTGTTCCAGCCCCTGGGGATCAAGTTTCGCGACGGGGTGATTTACGTGACTTGCCGAGACCAGTTAGTGGCGTTGCATGACCTTAACGGCGACGGCGAGATGGACTGGTATGAATGCTTCAACAACGATCATCAGGTGACAGAGCATTTCCATGAGTTTGCCATGGGATTGCAGACAGATGCCGAGGGGAACTTTTACTACGCCAAGTCAGCCCGGCATGCGCTTCCCGCCATCGTTCCGCATCACGGGACTTTGCTCAAGGTTTCCGCCGATGGCCAACAGACCGAGATTGTGGCCAATGGTTTTCGAGCGGCCAACGGTGTCTGTTTGAACCCGGACGGAACGTTTGTGGTGACGGATCAGGAAGGGCACTGGAATCCCAAGAATCGCATCAACTGGGTTCGTCCCGGCGGTTTTTATGGAAACATGTTTGGCTATCACGAAGTGGCGGATTCATCCGATTCTGCGATGGAGCCACCGATGTGCTGGATCACCAACGCGATGGATCGATCGCCCGGCGAACTTCTCTGGGTTGAAAGCCGTCGTTGGGGCCCGCTGTCGGGCGCGCTCCTGAACCTCTCTTACGGTTACGGAAAAATCTTTGTTGCGCCTCATGAGCGGGTGGACGGGCAAGTTCAGGGCGGAATGTGCGAGTTGCCATTGCCACAATTCCCTACCGGGATCATGCGTGGTCGATTCAGTCCGGTTGATGGGCAGTTGTACTGCTGCGGCATGTTCGCCTGGAGCAGCACGCAGGAGCAGCCCGGTGGTCTTTATCGGGTTCGGTACACCGGCCAGCCAGCGAACCTGCCGCTGGAACTCCACGCTCGACCCAAGACGTTCGAGATCGTCTTCAGCGATCCGCTTGATGCCCGGGCCGCAGCCGATCCGAATAACTTTGCAGTCAAAGCCTGGGACCTGAAGCGCTCGGCGAACTATGGCTCGGAGCATCTCAACGAACGAAAGTGGGCCGTGACGAGGTCTGAGCTGCTCCCGGACGGCCGCACCGTGAGGCTGGAGATTCCCGAGGTCGAGCCCACTTGGGGGATGGAGGTTGGGTATGCACTCAAAAGCAAGTCAGGCCAACCGTTCAGTGGCAAGATTCACAACACGATCCATCGGCTTGGCGAGTGAGGGGGAAGAGGGGCTCTCACGGAGGCACGGAGGCACGGAGGAAGAGGGGAGGTAGAGGGTAGGAAGCGGGAAAGTCAAAGGCACGAGATAAAAAAGTTATTCTCTGCTGTTTCAAGACTTTCAGAGGCCAGTTTTCCTCAACGACCCCCCATGCCTGATTCTAATCTT
>JAJTFE010000247.1 GCA_021298375.1 Blastopirellula sp.
CTGCCCTACACGATGCCTTTGGCAAGCTGCACGGCCTGAACTGCTACGCGACGTACTCGCCTGATTTCCTCGATCCCGACTTGGCCCGCTTTCTCGGCCCGGATTTCTCCGGAGTCCGACTGGACGAGGCGATCACCGTCGCTCCCGTAGGCTGCTTGCCCCTTTACCATCTCGTCGGAGCGCTCGACCCGATCCGTCCCGAAGAAGTCACCCAGCCAGTCGGTGATGGACTGCCGGAGTCGCTGCTCGATTGGATTGACAGCGACGGATTGACCCATCTCAAAATAAAACTCAACGGCGATGACCTCACCTGGGATGTCGCGCGGGTCCTCGCGGTCAACAACGTTGCCGATCAGGCAACTGCCGACCGCGGCTATTCCGGCTGGCAATTTTCCCTCGACTTTAACGAGCGCTGCCAAAGCGTCGATTACTTGCTGGAGTTTCTCAATCAATTGCAGGCCCGCAGTCCGACAGCCAGCCAACGGATTGCTTACATCGAACAGCCGACTGCCCGCGACTTGGCGGCAAATCGCCACCAAGTGGTCCGCGCGGCGAGTGCGATCCTCCCTGTGGTCATCGACGAGTCGCTTGTCGACCTGGAAAGTCTGCTCTTGGCACGGGAGCTTGGTTATACCGGGGTCGCCCTGAAGGCGTGCAAAGGTCAATCGCAGTCCCTGATTCTGGCCGCTGCCGCCCGAAGCCTCGGAATGACCTTGTGCGTTCAGGATTTAACCTGCCCGGCCGCGTCGTTGATCCATTCAGCGGGCTTGGCCGCTCATGTCCGGGGCGTGCTGGCGATCGAAGCCAACTCCCGCCAGTACTGCCCCGCGGCGAATCGAGGTTGGAATGAGCGTTTCCCCGGGATCTTCACCATCCGTGGCGGCGTCATGCCGACTGGACAACTGACTGGACTCGGCCTGGGTGCATGCTGATGGCAAGTGGTTCAAGGGAGTGAGGTTGCCCCCGCAACCTGAGACCAGCGACCATCGTCAAAGCAGCCCGCAGACGCACACGCGGATCACTTGCGCCACTTCGCCTCGGCTACTTGCTTCCATCCTGCTGCCGGCCGACCTGTACGCACGACAGTTCGCGCAACCGAACGCACAACCGAACGCAGGAGAGGTCGCGCGAGTGGTTCGATTGGGCGCCATCGTCGCTCTCTCTGTGGACCGGGAGCGGAACGCTCCGCCTTCTTATCGGCCAGCCAATCCCCTCCTTCAATCCGTCTGTGAAGCCCGGGACAGAAACCGGCGTTAATCGGGCAACTGGGCGTGCTTGGTTTCCGGTGCCAACCAAATCAGGAATACCCCCAAAAAGTAGACGGAGGCCATGACGGTGCAGGCTTGCGGATAACCACCCTGAAACGCACCCATAATCGTTCCTGTCTGCAAGGCGCCAATCGCAGCGAGAATTCGACCGAAGTTAAAACTGAATCCTTGCCCGGTCGCGCGGACTCTCGTCGGGAAGAGTTCGGGCAAGTAAAGCGGTAACCAGCCGTAAAAGGCAGCGGTGACGCCGCCCATCAAGCCCACCGTAATCAGAAACCAGGGCCCAAAGGCGGTATTCGTTTGGTAGAACACCCAAACGGTTACGTACGATAAAACAGCAAGCAAGATGTAGGCCCAACGCCGACTGGTCCAAACCCCCAGCATCGCCCCCAGAAAGCCACCGAACGTGGCTGCCAGCGCCGAGACCAGTTGGGTGTATGCTTTCGCCTCAGGCATTCCCGTCGCAAGTTTGTCGGCCCAAATCGTCGCCCACTGCACAGCGGCCCAAGTTCCCAGCAACGGGACGCCACTGAGCATCGCCCCGAGCAGCATTCGCTTGACGATCGGTGGCTGGTCGCGCGAAACCTGCTCCCCGCCAGCGTGGCCGCGACGTTCGAGGTAGCGAATCACCGGATAAAGATAGCCTCCAGCGACGATCGCCAAGCCTGCAATGGTTGCAACAAGCTGGACAATCAAAGGCCAGCGGTTACTCCAGACCCCAATCAGTCCGAAACAGACGATCACCCCCAGCAAAACTCCCAGCAAGTCGCGCGTCTGCCAACCCGAAGTGCCACCTGCCTTCTGCTCGCGCTCCCAGTGCTGGGATTCAGGGACAAACAGGCGAATAAAGAATGTCAAAACTGCCGGAAGAACGCCGCAGAGCATCAAGGCTCGCCACTCAACCCACGAGTCGCTCAGGCCCCAGGCAGCGAAGGTTCCACGCAGGCCCCCCAACCCCAGACTGAGCATCGCCACCAGGGCGTAACCAAAATTCGCGGCCCCGCCAATCAGCCCCGCGAGGAGCGCGCGTGCGCGACCGCCCCAAATCTCCATGACGAGGGCAACACCCAGCGACCACTCGCCCCCCATCCCGAGCGCAGCCACAAATCGAATCAACACGATCTGCCATGCCGATCCGGCAAAAGCCCCCAACCCCCCGACGAGAGCATAAGTCAAGATGCTCAACGACATCGCCCGCACCCGACCGATCCGGTCGCCAAGCCAACCGAACAAGACTCCCCCCGCGGCCGCTCCCACGAGAAAGCCCGCAATCGTAATCCCGTTCCACATTCCAATCAGTTCTTCAGCAGCCTTGGCGTCCAATGCAACCGTTTGGCTCGCCAGCAACTCTTTCAGAGCCGGCCGCGAGATCACCGGAAACAGCCCCATTTCGAAGCCATCAAACATCCAGCCCAAGATGGCTGCGAGCAAGGCAAGAACCTTGCCTTGCGACGACGACTCCACGACCTCGCTCAAACCTTCCCTCGCCATCTCCGCAGACTCCTTGCTCACTGTTTCCGCCCATCCGGTGCGGGCCATTTGAGATGCCGGTGCAAAAACTCAAACGTCTTTTGCCCGTTGATTTTGTGCGGTCCATCAAACCATTCAATCTCAGTCAAATCCGGCCGCTTCAGCTTGGCCGCATACAAATTGCGAACTTTGGCATATTCATATGCGACCGTCCAATCATCCGCCACGCCGTCATCGTGCCCCCGCTCGACCATGAAGGGACGCGGAGCAATCAACGCGGCCATTTCGGCGTAGTTAAAGGTACTTCCAAGATCAAATTCAAAGATCTCGTACTCGCTCATGTTGGCGTAGGTCCGGGGATTCCGCGTCGACGCGTTCTTGTCAACCCACTCGTTGAAGTCGGCCGAGCAAATCGAGAGGCAGTAATCGGTGACAATCGCTGGCACTCGCATCGCCGTCTTGCCGCCATAGGACAAGCCGTAAAAGCCGATTCGGTCGGGATCGACAAACTCCAGCGTCTGCAACCAGTCGACAATTTGCTGGTGCTGCGGACCGATCACCGAAAAGAGGGTCTTCCCCAGAGGATTCGCCTTGCGCTGCAACGTTCGAAATCGATCGCCAAAGATGTAAAGATTTTGCGGGGCAAACGTGATGAATCCACGCTCGGCCAGCTTGGCGGCAAAGGCGGAGTAGAACTGCGACCCTCGATCGCCAATCGTGTCCTGCGGTCGTCCCTCCAATCCATGCTGGCAAACCACGACCGGCCTCTTCTCGCCCTCGCGGATCCCCTTGGGAACCAACAACAAGCCGTAGGCAAACACGTCTGGGAAGACATCGAGTACCACCTCGTAGGCAATCCAGGCATCCGTCTCCAGAAAGAGCCGCGATTGGGGGCGTGGTGGCTGCATGGGCTGGTTAAACCAGCCGATCACGCGGTTCCGAAAACGGCTCCGGAGGACTTCCGCCGACTGCTCGTAGGACTTGAGATCTGAAAAATTCAGCCGACTGAGAGTTCGTTCCTGGCGGACGTAATGACTCTCGCGAAGCAACGTCTGGTTATGCCCGTCCAACTCCGCAATCTGCCGCTGCATCCGGACCTCGGAAGCGACGTCGAGCTCTTTTGGTAACGAGATCTCTCCGGGTGGGACAAGCTTCCTTCCACTCTCAGTCAGTTGCTCAAAAAAGGCTGCCAACCCCTTCTCGCTTATTCCGCTCGCGCCTCCAGCCTGAACCAACTGAACGCAGTCCCCAGCTTTCAACTCTTCTGCCCATCCCGCAAGCTTGGCAAATTCATTGCGCATTTGCTCCGGCGACGGCGAGGTCAGTTGCCAAGGCGCCCCTCTTGCCCCAGACCAGCTGGCCTCTGGTCCGGCAGCGCCGTCAACCACCAACCGGCGAGGCAAAATCAAGCTCGCCAACTCGGCATCTCCAAATACGGATAACAATCCGAATACGTTCCGATCAATCGGCTCCTGCCACAAGTTCTGGCGACTGTCGAAGTATCCGCTGACGCCAACCACATCGAATTCGGTCTCTAATGCTCCGGCATAAAGCGCGAGCAGGCCTCCTTCTCCCCACCCAACAACTCCCAAGCTGCTGAATTCCGATTCCTGTTGCCGCATCCATTGGGCAGCCGCCAATACTTTCTGCAGCTCATAAGCAATCAAGCCGCGCCCCCACTCGAACGCGGTCCGGTAGAGCCATTCGCGATTGCTCAGGCCCGGAAGCCTCTCCTCCGCACGATTGATCAACAGTGGAACGAGGACTTCGCAGCCGCTCTCGGCCAAGCGCTTCGCTGTTTGTGCGGCTGGTGGCAGACCTTCCATCAGCCCCGCCAATTGTTCCGGGGTGACCTCACAGTCGGGAATCGCAATCACCTGTCCAAGTGGCTTTGTCCGCTGCCCGCCCATAGCAGGTCGAAGAAGCAACCCGACCCCATTCACGTTGCCAAAGGCCGGCCAACTTACCGCGAAAACCGAGAAACGCTCGCCTTCAAACAAGCAGGCCGACTTTTCCACCGTACTCGACAGGTTCATCACCACCGGATCGGCCAGCGGATCACGAACGCCAAGCATCTCGCGAAGTCGCGCGCGATTTTTCGCAACCGAATGCGTATAAGCCACACCCGATTCGTATTTGCGTAACCATTCCTCCGAACGTCCTTGCTCCGCCTCGCGGAGTTGCCTCAACAGGAACCGATCCACGCCCGCGACGAGATCCGCGGCCAGGTCTCCTTCACGCGTCAATAATCCAGTTCCCGGGATGGGGCCAGCCCTCTCCTGCGCTAACCCCGGATTCTCCACTACCGGGAAAAGCAGGATCGACACCATTAACAGTGCGAGCAAAGGCGTTCGCCAAACGTCACGCGGAGTCTTCGGATTCATTTCGCGGAATTCCCTAAAGTTGAACCGGAACATCGCCATCGGCTTCCTAAAGCGGAGGCGTCGTACTGGAGAGAAAGGCAAAGAGGTCGCGAATCTGGCTCTCCGTCAGCGAGTCCAGCAGACCGACGGGCATCAGGGAGAGTTTTGAGGGCGCCATTTCCTCAATCTCTGTCCGCACAATCGTCGTTGTCTGGCCATCGACCGTCCGCAAGACCAGAGTCTCGTCATTCTCCTCGAGCTTGAAGCCGCTAAGAACCCGGCCGTCGACCGTCGCCACCGTGAGCGTCTCATACCCCTCGCGCACCTCGGCGCTGGGATTGATGACGGCCATCAGCATCAGACGAAGTTGATTACGGTTGTAGGAGGTCAACTCCGGACCGATTTCGCCACCCCGACCGAACATTTGATGACACTTTCCGCAGTTCGCCGCGCCGTGAAAAAGGTCCTGTCCAGCCAGCGGATTTCCTTGTCCCTGACGCACGATCGCCTCGACTGCCTCCAACCGATCACCGAGCAGTTTCGCCTCGTCGGAGACCGCCGGAACCAACTCCGCGCGGAGTTGGTTCAACAGTTCGCCTCGGTAGTTTTGCAATCGCTGACGAATCTCCGAGTTCAAAGCCGCGAGCGGAACCCGTTCCGCTTTCACAGCCGTCAACAAGTCGCCCGCCCAGCTCTCTCGGCTCGCCAGGAGAGATATCGCGACCTCCTGAAGAGAAGGGGACAATTCGGGATAGAGATTGAGAACCTCTCCAGCTAGCTGTGGGTCGGAACCATACTGCAGCCCATTGAGCAATGCGGCACCAAGTGCGTTCGAAGGCTTGGTCGCAAGGAGCTTCAACAGCAACTGGCGCACCTGCAGTTCGCCGCCCCGCATTTCCGCGAGTGTCCGAATCAGCTCGATCCGCTGCGACTCATCGGTGGACGGATCGCCGATTACGGTGATTGCCCGGGATACCGCAAGCGGATCGCCCCGTCTCAAGCCGAGCAGATCGGCGAATGGCCCCTTCACGCGAGACAGTTGCTCAAGGAGTTGTTCCGGTAACGGGGGGAGCGATCGGCCTTGGTAGGCTTGCAGGAATCCACCGACCAGTTGCTCGCGGCTCGCCTCGTCCGGAGCCAGAGCCAGTAACTGACCGCAAAACTCGAGATCAGCTCGCGTCCCCTTCATCGCAGCTCGACGAACCAGCTTTGGGAAAATGCCCGAGGCTCTGGCCAAGTCACCTCGCCATCGGTCACTTACCGCCGCCCAGGCAATGATTGCCTCGTGGGAGTCTGCATGGGCTTCGATCCCCCACCAGAGCGCGAGTGGAATGAAGACATCCTCTGCGTCCGTGCCGCGAGTCACCAGTCGGCCCAGCAACTCCAGTCCGGCGCCCAGCGGGAGTTTCCTCGCGGTATTGGCGAGTTGCAATCGAACTTCGCAATTCGAATCCCTCGCTGCCAACTCCTGCAAGGCGCCGACCAGTTGCAGCAGTTCGCCCTGCTGATCACCCACCAGCCGCACCGCCCACATCCGGACCTCGGAAGCCGGATGATTCAACGCCTCCGCGCCAACTGCCGGAGTGAACCGTCCCAGCTGGTAAAGCGCCCAAAGTCCATTGAGCGCGGTCTGCGAGTCGCTGCTTCTCAAATGCTGCCGCAGTATTGGCTCGACTTCCACAGCTCGCCGCTCGGCCAGCAGCCGCAGCGCCGTTTCCCGCTGCCAGCGATTGGGGTGAACCAGCCAGTCGGAAGCCAATTGTTCGCTGGAGGCAGAGTCCAGACCATCGCGCCGATAGTTCTCGCCTGCCTTGCCTTTGAGGCGATAGACGCGACCGAGGTCCGGATTAGTCTGACCTTCATGACCTCGGTAATGATTTACCTGCACGGCATACCAGTCGGCGAGATATAGATTGCCATCCGGACCCGTTTGAATATCGACCGGCGTGAACCAGTTATCCCGGGGCTGATCTCCGGGCACGATCACTTTCCCCAAGTCGCGGGTCTGCCGCCCGCTTCCCTCCGCATCGATCTCGCTCGCCACAATGTAATGGGAGTGGGGAGCCAGACCGATCAACTTTCCACGGTAACGCTCGGGCAGGGCAGGGCCCTCGTAAATCTCAAACGTGT
>JAJTFE010000248.1 GCA_021298375.1 Blastopirellula sp.
CTAGGCCCGGTTGAACTCGAATGCGAAACCGTGGCGGGCGGAACCATCGCGGGCGGAACTGTCGCGGGCGGAACTGTCGCGGGCGGTGACCGCAGTTTGAGGGTTGGAAATTTGGTAGCCAAGCTGCCTGGAGAACTGCCGGTCAAGTTGCGGACAGGCGAGTCTCTGGAGTGGGAATGGGGGGTCAGCAGTGGTCACTGGTTTGATTCGGCCACCGGTTGTCGGTTGGAGTGGTCGCCCTGAACGGGGTGGCTCGAGGGTGGAATCGGGTCGACCGGTCGCAGCGACAAGTGCGGGATTGAAACGGACAAGATACAGACATGAATGCCAACGAAGTATTGCGAATCGTGGACTCGCTGCATCGCGAGAAGAATATCGACAAGGAAATCCTGTTTCGTGCGATCGAGCAGGGTCTCGTTTCGGCGGTTCGCAAGTACTACGGCGAAGAGGCAGACGTTGAAGTGATTATCGAGCGGGCGACCGGCCAGATCATTGGCCGGGTCGGCCAGGAGACGCTGGAATACGAAGACGTAGTCGGCCGAATCGGAGCGCAAACCGCCAAGCAGGTCATCATCCACAAGGTTCGCGAAGCCGAGCGCGATTCCCAGGTGCTCGAATTCAACCAGCTGCTGGATGAAATGATCTCGGGCACGGTCAACCGCAACGACGGTCGGGTAACTACGGTGACGCTGGGTGGAATCGAAGCGATCCTCCCCCGCAGTGAACAGATCCCCGGCGAGACCCACGCCCCGAATGAGCGGATTCGGGCGGTTGTGACCGAGGTCAAGCCGCAGGGGAATCGGGTTAAGGTGGTCCTCAGCCGGACCCGCCCGCGGTTGGTTCAGCGATTGTTTGAGCAGGAGATTCCCGAAATCGCCGAAGGCGTGATCACGATCAAGGCGATTTCCCGGGAGCCGGGGCACCGCAGCAAGGTCGCGGTTAACAGCATCGACTCCAAAGTCGATTGCGTCGGAGCCTGCGTTGGTGTCCGGGGAAACCGGATCAAATCAATTATTGAAGAACTCGGCGGCGAGCGAATCGACATTGTCCGCTTCGACGAAGACCCTCAGGTCTTAATCAAAAATTCGTTGATGCCTGCCGAGGTTGATGAGGTGATCCTGTGCCGCATGATGGGCCGGGCGATTGTCCTGGTTCGCGAGGACCAGTTGTCGCTGGCGATTGGCAAACGCGGACAAAATGTCCGCTTGGCCAGCAAACTGTGCGGCTGGGACATCGAAATCATGACCCAGGATGAGTTGGAAAAACAAATCGAAAAGGCGGTCGCCGGTTTCAGCGCCATCAAGGGCGTAACGGACGAACTGGCCAATCGGCTGGTCGGCGAAGGTTACCTGTCTTACGATGATCTCTCGGTGATCGAGCCGACTGACCTCCAGGAAATGGGGGGGCTGAGCGAAGAGGATGTCGAGCACATCGTCGAGCAGGCTGAGGTGCTGGCTGAGCAGGCAGAGCGTTTGGCGAAGGAAAATCCTTCCGCTCCGCAGGAGAAAAAACTGTTTACCGGACGCTACGACTTGCCCCCTGCATCGGCTGGCGGAGGCCAGCCCGCAAGTGGTCCAGTTGGCGCCGGTGGCACTGGTGGCGTTGGTGGTGGCTCCTCAGAGCCGCCCGCGACCGGAGAATCGACTGGCCCCGAGGCGGGTTGAGTGCAGGTTGAGTCTGCAGGCGCAAGGGGCAGGCGAGCTGCCGGCCCTTGCCAGCGGGCCGCGCGAGTTGAATGCGAATGGTTTGGTGAGATGAATGTGTTTGGTTGTGCCCCAGTCAGGATCAGTCAGGGTCAGATGCGGGAGCGCTGTATGTAAGCATTGGTGAGTCGCGATCGAGTCGAAGTCAGCGGGCGTGTGCGCCGCGAACCGGCTGATCATTTTGAGAGGTACATAGCACGTGGCTGTACGGATCTACGCGTTTGCGAAAGATCTTGGATTGGAGAACAAGGAACTTCTCGATATCTGCGAAAAGCTGGGTATCAAGGGGAAGGGTTCCGCGTTGGCCAGTCTGGACGAAGATGAAATTGGCAAGATCAAGCGTTTCCTTGCCGGAGAAGTTGAGCAACCGGCCAGCGAGCCGGCGGTGCAACCGGCAACTGTGGCTTCGGCTACCGCTCCGACGGTAGCACCCTCAGCGGCTCCCACGGCGTCGCCTGTGGCGGCTCCGTCAGCGGCCATGGCTGAGTCCAAGCCCGTGGCCAGTGTGCCGGCCCCGGCAGCTGAGTCTCCTCTGATGCGTCGTTCTGCGGCGGCATCCCAGCCATTGGCTCCGCTTCAGCCCCGGCGGGAAGAGGGTTCTGCAGCTCGGTCTGCTCCGATGCAGGACCTTGACCAAATTGCCCGCAGGAAGTCCAGCGGCGGGGACGATAAGACTTCGGTCAAACGCGACCAGACCAAGCGGCGAGGCGGGTCAAACATTCCGCTGGCGGCGATCGCGGCCATGCCCGAAGTCAAGCAGCCCACCGCCCACTCCGGTCAGGAAACGGTCAAGGTTCAGAAACCCGATATCGCGCTTCCCCAAGAAGCGCTGCTCAAGGCGCGGCGGACCGGCAGTGTCGCTCCGCTTGAAGAATTCACGGCCAAGAGCAAGGCCAAGGGAACGCCGACCGGCAAGCCGGTTCGCAAGGGCCCGCCGGGTCGGCCTGGCGAAGTGGTTGAAGTCGACTCGATTGGTCCGCGGGAAGCGCCCGGCAAGGTCCGGGGCAAGCGGGAAAAGGCGTCGGGTGAAGGATTTGATTCCGACCTCGGCAGCACTCGTCAAACCCGCAAAAAGCTCAAAGACAAAGAGCCATTCGGCGGTCGACGGGTTTTACAGGACGACGAAGTCAACGAGCGTCAGCGTCAATACCGCCGGCGACAAGTCGTCACCAGCCAGAGCACGGCGGCACCCCGAAAGGAGAAGGTCATTATTCAACTACCCTGCACCGTTCGCAGCTTTTCGGAGGCCGCTGGCGTCAACAAGGGCGCCGTCCTGATGGCCCTGCCCAAACTGGGCGATACGGGACTGAGAAATATCAATTCGGAACTTCCGGCGGACCTCGTCGAACTGTTGATCGATCACCTCAACCTTTCGCACCTGGTTGAGATACGGCAGAGCGAGTCTCTCGAAGACCGAGTGCTCAGCAGCATCGATACCGAAATCGACCCGGAGACGGCGACGACTCGCCCGCCAGTCGTCACGTTCCTCGGACACGTCGACCACGGCAAGACGTCATTGCTCGATTCGATCATTGGAACTGACGTGGTCTCGGGTGAAGCCGGCGGCATTACCCAGCACATTCGGGCGTATCAGGTGCGCAAGGGAGATCGAAAGATCTCGTTTGTCGACACCCCCGGCCACGAGGCCTTTACCGAGATGCGGGCTCGTGGTGCCAACGTTACTGATATCGCAGTCCTTGTGGTTGCCGCCGACGACGGCATCATGCCCCAGACCGAAGAAGCGATCAGCCACGCGAAAGCCGCTGGTGTGCCGATCATTGTGGCCTTGAACAAGATCGACCTCCCCGGTGCCAACCCGGAAAAGGTCTATCAGGAACTCGCGGCCCGCAACTTGCTCCCCAGTGAGTGGGGCGGCGACGTCGAAGTGGTCAAAACGAGCGCGCTGAAGAAAATCGGCATCGATGAGCTGCTGGAAACCATTCTGGTGACCGCCGAATTGCACGAGTACAAGGCAAACGCGGACCGCCCAGCCTTCGGCACCTGCCTGGAAGCAGAGCAGCAACCGGGCCGCGGCGTGATTGCCAAGCTGATTGTCGGCGGCGGAACGCTCAATGTCGGTGACATCGTCGTCTGCGGGGCCTCGCATGGCCGCGTCAAGGCAATGTATGACACCTTGCAAACCCGCAAGAAAGTCACTTCCGCCGGCCCGAGCATGCCGGTCAACGTGACCGGTTTGGACATCCCGCCCAACGCCGGCGACAAGTTTTATGTGCTCAGCGATATTGCTGAAGCCCGTGAACTGGCCGCCAGCCGCGAGGCAACCTCGCGCCAGCAGTCGCTGGGCGGCACGACAACCAAGGTCTCGCTCGAAGAGTTCCAGAAGCGGGTCGAAACCGGCACGCTGGGCAAAACAGCCGATGTTGTCACCCTGAACCTGATCATTCGAGCCGATGTCCGTGGTTCGATCGAAGCGCTCCAAAAAGAGCTTTCCAAGATCGAACACCCCGAGGTCCGGATCAATATCCTGCAGGCGCTTGTCGGCGGTATCACCCTGGCCGACGTTCGACTCGCCCAAGCCTCGCAGGCAGTGATCATCGGCTTCAATGTCGTTCCCGACGAAACTGCCCGCTCTCTGGCCGACGAACTGCAAGTCGAGATTCGTAGATACGACATCATCTACAAGGTCGCCGACGATATTAAGGCGACCCTCGAAGGCCGGCTCAAACCGGAAAAACAGGTGGTCGAACTCGGGATGGCGATGGTCCTGCAGGTGTTCAGTATTTCGAAAGTCGGCTCGATTGCCG